>NZ_JBEOPO010000013.1:0-114934 GCF_040310145.1 Shewanella sp. S1-49-MNA-CIBAN-0167
AATACCTAACAGATTGTTAAATTTGGCAATCATTCACACGCCAATACATTCTTACTGAGCCAACTGCATAGGCATGTATTTTTATGTTAATCGAGAATGGTTTTTACCTAATTGAGCTTGAGTAATAAACTCGTTATCGACTTGCAAGCCATAGACTTAACAATATGATATTATTACATAATTTAAGTGTTACTGAAAAATTAACTGCCGACTTTTACTCCAATGTTTAACGTTGCCATAGCAGTCAAACTTACTCAGATTTTTAACGTTAATGTTATCTTTTGACTTTTGAGGATCTATCTTTTTGGCGTTAATTCAGTTACAGATTGCAGATGATATATATATAATTAAGTACTTATTTCATGTTTTTAATGTCAACTCTACTTTCTAGATCTATTGAATAAACCTGAGCATATATTCTTTTAATAAGATTAATAAAATCCCCACTACTTTGATCATCACGTTTTTTATTAACCCATACATTAGATAAAGTAAGAATTAGCCTTTCCGCTTGGTTTAAATTATTCCTTTGAGATACTTTTATAAATAAAATTTGGCAGTTTATGACTAGGCATTTAAAAACTAATTCATCTTTTAGAGGACTTTCAGTATCTTGATTCTCTTTTGTTAACCATATTGGTTCACCCTCACAGTACACTAACGCGGCGATTAAGTTAGTTACCGTCTTGATATCAGTAGCACCATTAAATAATTGCATTATTTCTTCTGAACGCCGAAAGTTTAACAACAAGCTATAACCTAAATCAGCTTTGTGCCATTGTTGTACTAATGATTGAAGAAATGCCATTGATATTAACCTACCGATAAATTGCAATTTTTTTGGGTGTAAGTTCAAATGTTTGTTCAAGATACAACAGATAATCTCTCGCTAAAATGGAGAATCCTCTATAATAGTCTGTTTCAGCATGGGTATAGGCGAGCTCCAGACATCGGTAAGCCCAAGGCAGCAAATGTTGCTCTAGTAATTCATCTATCGCTTGTTGAATATTTGGATTTTGTGGTGCTTCAATCGCTTTGTTCAATAAGAATGACAGTACCGCAAATATTAACCCAATATGATCGACAGGTTCATTCATTTTCATGTCGATATTGATATTGTTAGCGGCATAAAACCGTTTTAAAGTAATGGTACTGTGGTCATTAAGCAACTGTGAAGAACTTGTATAGGCTGAGCCCCAAGGCGCGGCTAAAGGCGTACCAGGGCCATAGAATAGTACTCCATATTCGAGTTTCAGCTTAAGTAGCTCTTCTTCATTATCGGTCCATTGATCAATATAAGCTTTTAGGTGCGTTAATCCTTTATTGTCGGGATCTGTGACTAACAACTTAGGCCAGTTTTCAACAATATCTTGCTGTTTAAAGGTATTGATTAAGTCCGACTCGGGATAAACGGTCAGTACAGAAT
Source organism: Shewanella sp. S1-49-MNA-CIBAN-0167 (assembly GCF_040310145.1). Taxonomy (NCBI): domain Bacteria; kingdom Pseudomonadati; phylum Pseudomonadota; class Gammaproteobacteria; order Alteromonadales; family Shewanellaceae; genus Shewanella; species Shewanella sp. S1-49-MNA-CIBAN-0167. Next base: position 1,427 of record NZ_JBEOPO010000013.1, read on the forward strand.
GCAATACATTGGCAATTGCCTGTAAATCTTGAAGCTTTTCAATGTTCATATCATTCACATTTGGTTATAAATTTAACTAGGAAAGAAGGGTGCAATAACATTATTACACCCTGTATTTACTAATTTATACTTCTCGAACGTTTAAGATCCGACCCATGCTCGAACCAACGGGTTGTGCTTTCCTAGAACCCTTAACAATTAAGTTCGGCGATGTAATCGATTCTGATGGTAATGGAGCAAAGTGGCCATCGCCGTTGCCATATTTAGCGCGAAGGTTTTCCATCGTATCAAAGTCCAGCGCTCGTAAAGGGCATGACTCAACACAAATCGGTTTTTTACCTTCTGCTAGCCTATCAGAACAACCGTCACATTTGGTCATGACTTTGCGTTCAATATCAATCTGAGGCGCATCGTACGGGCAAGCTCTTGAACAGCTTTCGCAGCCAATACATAACGACTCTTGAACCAGTACCAAACCATCTTCTTTTCTTTTATGCATGGCTCCTGTGGGACATGCTTTTACACACACAGGTTCATTACAATGGTTACAACCGATAGAGGCATAATAGGCAAATATATTTTGCTCATAACTCTCATCGCTATTTTGCTCCCACGTACCACCGCCATATTCATAGACTCTTCGCCATAGCATGCCGGGTAATGCGGATACACCTTGAGTGCTGACATCATCTTTATTACGCGTTATACCAACCATTCGATCTTTACAGGCTATGTGGCAAGTTTTACAGCCAGTACATTTACTGCTATCGAAATAGAATCCTAATTGAGTTTCTTGTGTCATTTTAATTTACCCCTCAAGCCTTGACTACCTGAACACGATTGGTGTGCTGTGGATTTCCCTTTGATACTGGGGACGGATGATATTTTGTCAGAGTGTTAATACAGCCTCCAATATCCACAACATGGCCAGATGGACCGACTTTCCCACTCGCATCTGGTTTATACCAAGCACCTTGCCCTAAAGCACATACTCCAGGAGTGACTCTGGGCGTGAGTTTTATCGGCATTTCAATTGTTCCTCTACCGTTATAAACATGAACCATATCACCATCAGATAATCCTCGAGCAGAGGCATCTTTGGGGTTCATCCATACCGCATCTTCGACCGCTTCGCGAAGCCACGGCACGTTATGATAGCTTGAGTGCGTTCTGCCTTTAGTGTGGTAGCCACATAATTGCAATGGGTATCCTGCATCAATAGCTTGTTGATCTTGATAGCCATCCCAAGTCACAACATATTGCGGTAATGGGGTAATTTCATCTCCAGTAGGCAGAGACCACGTTGCCGCTTTTCGTGCCAGTGATAATGAGAAAATCTCAAATTTTCCTGATATTGTTGGTCTTGGATTCGCAATGGGATCTTGAATATAGGATTGGAATGCGATAACTGGTGAAGACATATATTTACGGAAAACCCCCACTTTCTGGGCTTCTTGATATGTATCAGGCATATCGACATCGGCATTCATCGACTTAGTTTCTTGATAAAGCTTTTCACACCATTGTTCACCGGTAAGCCCTTCAGTGTATGCAGCACCATTACCCATAGCGTTAGCAATACCAGCACAGATTTCATACATAGATTGCGATTCGCCTAACGGCTTCAGTGAGGTACTCATAAAGGTTGCATAGGCCATTTGACCAGATGCATATGAATCGTTTGCATAATCTACTGATTCTAGCCAAGTGCTATCTGGCAGTAAGTAATCGGCAAATTTAGCTGACGATGTCATCCAGCAATCACTGACAATAATCAGTTCACACTTACTGTCATCTTGTAAGATTTGAGCGGTGCCATTACTGTCTGAGTGTTGATTCAGTAAAGCGTTACCCGCGCAGTTGATAATAGCCTTAATATTGGTACCCAGTTTAGCTGGATTGTTATCAACCCGCTCTTGGCTACCGCTAGATTTAAAGCGAACGCCATCTGACGTTCCGCTAAAGTCTTCACCGCGCACAACGGCATCAGACCATGTGAAAACAGGGATGGTAACATCTACTGGATTGCTACCTGCTTGCATACCTGCAACACCAAAGCTATAGCTTGAAGGCATTGCACCACTATTGACACCAGCACGACCTATTTTTCCGGTCATAATGGCTAACGTGTAAACGGCTCTAGTGGCTTGGTCGCCATTGGCATGTCGACTAATACCTGCACCTGCAGAAATATAGGGGGCTTCAGCGGCCATCATAGCGGTAGCTAACTGTTCAATTTTATACGCTGGGACTCCGCATACCACTGCAGCCCAATCTGGCGTTTTAGCGCCATCTTGCTCAAATATGCCTTGGCCCATAATGTAATCATGGTAATTTTGGTCTGGGTCGATAAATTCAGCATGTGAAGCAATGAACGGATCGGCGTTTAGCGTAACAGACGCCTTAGTATTGACTAGCGATGCTTTGTCATAACCCACAGCATATTTATCTAAAAATGGTTTCGCGTTTTGGTCAACCCAGCCACTATTAATCATTTGATAAATAACCGCTTCAATTAACGCGGCATCAGTACCAGGGCGGATCGCAAGCCACTCATCTTCATTGCCACGCATTGAATCTGTGTATCTTGGTTCTACCATCCAGACTTTAATATTGTTTTTATTATTTTCTAGAGACTTAACAAAATCATAGCCTTCACCGCTACCACTCATGCGTGTTTCGTTTGGATTAAAACCAAAGCCAACAAATAAATCAGAGTTAACGATTTCGCTTAATGAGCTGCCGCCAATGCTATCCCATTGATCGCCATAAGTCGCCATACACGCTGGATACACACCGGCCCATGAATAATCCCAATGATGGTCTAGAAAACCGCCATTTAAATTCAGTAATCGACCCCAGGTGGCGGTATTCGATGAGAAACCATAATAAGCGCCTGTACCGTAATGCATATAAATGGATTCAGGGCCGTAGTTATCTTTAATGGCTTGTAATTTTGAGCCTATTTCTGAATAAGCTTGTTCCCAACTGATAGGGACAAATTTTGCCTCGCCTCGTTTACCCACACGTTTCATTGGTGAACGTAGTCGGTCAGTTGCATAGGTTCTTTGACGAAGTGAACGACCACGTGGACATGCTCGAGCCTGATGGTTTACACCATATTCATCGGTTGTTTCATGGTCAGTTTCTATTCGAGTGATAACCCCGTCTTTACTGAATACTTTAATAGGGCAATTTGAACCACAGTTTACCAAGCATGCAGACCAGTTAAGTTGTTCAAGCGAACTTTCTGGTACTCCAGGCGGTATTACATTGATTTCTTTCGCACTATCTTCACACCCAGTGATAGTTGCTGCAGCGCCAATTGCTGCACTCATTTTTAAGAAATTTCTACGTTCCATTTCTATATCCTCGCGTAGTATTTACGATACGTTTAATGCAATTTGTAGCTAAATGACAACATCACTTGGTGTGCGTTATAGTCATGGTTTATATCTTGAAGTGTTATTAGTCCGGGTATACTGGCGATCTCAACAGATGCAGCATCGGTGTCGTAATAACGCTCGTATCGATAACTTAGTTTAAGTGCCATTTGTGGATTTAATGCATAATCAGCATATACACTGGCACTGTGGTTATAACTGTAATAATCACCATATGGGAGACTATTATCTACATTCACATTGGTATTACTCGTTGAATTAGCAAATAGATAATCCATACCTATTGTTAATTTATCTTGCATTAACCCTCTATAATTAAATCCAGCACCAACGTTAATAAATTCATCTTCTACATCTGTATACCAATATGAATTACTGACTTGACTGCCTGCTTGAGACGAATTAATCCATTGCTGACCGATAAAACCATAAGTATCAACATTTTTACTAATCTGAATACTTATATTGGCGTCATAGCCATAATCTTCTGAATCTAATAATCCAACTTCGGTATGTTTATATTCATCTTTGGCATATCGAGATGTCACATCAACACTCATCCAATCATTAGGTGTATGGGATAATTTTAATTCATAAGCATTACGAGTTCGGTCAGCTAAATAATATTTTCTGAGTAATGCATTTTCTTCGGATGCGGTTAAAATATCTGATTCAAATTTTGAACCATCTCTATTAGCATACTCAGATTTTAAATTGATATTGAACATTTCAAACTTACGTATGTTTAATTTCACCCATAATGTGTCATCTTGAGTTTGTTCACGTTCACTATAATTACGAGTAATTTCTTTACTGTCATAACCTGCCTGTAAACGATAACCGCTGGCGATTCTGTAACTCGCATTCACACCATAATTGTTACGTTCATAATCTAAAGGCGTATTTTGTCTAAACGCACCGGTTAAACTATTGAAGTTGTATTGGGCAAATTCTGCAGTCGAACTCTTATTATCACGCTTGTTATAATCGATTTTCCCACCCAAGCGAAGTCGATTACTTAGCATGGATGTCACCGCAAACCGGCCATCGATAGTATCGACTTGACCGTCCCAGCTTTGCAGTGGATTACCACTCATTTGAATTAAATTTTCATCTTGGATCATTCGTCCAGTCGCAACACGTCCACTCATCACGGTCTGATCAATGCGATAATTGCCAGAAAGTGATATTTGATGAGCTTGACTATCTGGAGCTGCAGCATAGACATCATTTAAATAAGGTAGGCTTAAGTCACTTATTTTATTATTGTAAATGCTTCCAGAATAACTCAGATCAGTGGTCCAGTTATCGCCATTAAGACCTATCCCCGCATCCCATTGCGAAGTAGTCGCGTTAACGGGTAAGCCGATATTGATAGGGCTAGGCGTCACGATACTGCTTGAACGGTGGCCGGTTTTATCTTCTTGGTTGTAACTGACAAAACTATTGTATTCGTCATTTTTATAGACAACCCCTACCCCCAGCTTCTCTCTTTCTAGTGCTAAGTTAAACGTATTGACATCAGCACTTGGGGTTAGCATGCCGTCGTTATGCCAAAGCTGACTATTCACATCGCCTGCTTTAATGGTTTTTATTGAAGCGTAATCTAAGACCAACTCATATAAACCTGAATCGCCGATTTGTAAACTGGCAAAGCTATTATCGAAACCCAACTGATGTGCGATTAATTGAGCTTGATATCCAGATTTATTTTGAAACAGAATATCACTGCTCACTGAACCAATAGCGCCATCCTCTGAAGTACCGAGTGCGTTACCTGCATGTATATCATCAATGTCGTTATAGCCAAGAGCAACATCTAGCTTGCCGCTATAAGCTGAATTTTCAACACAACGGTTACATTCATAGTTGCTACTATTTACATTATTGGTGTTGGCATTGTTCACCCCAAAATTAGCTGCGAAACTGGGCCCAGATATCGCCACTAATATCGATACAGTAATAAGATTGATTTTGAATGACATAATCTTGCTCTCCATTAGCGTTGCAGCAAGCTGCCTGAGGGATGATTTGAACCATGAATTTGACTATGGCAATTCAGGCAACTTTTACCGCCACCAAAAGCATCAATACCTGACTCAGCGACGACTCGACTAGCATGTCCATCATTAGCATGACATTGCTGACATAATTGCGGTGCACGATGCTTGACTAAGGATTCATTAACACTGCCGTGAGGGTTATGACAGGTAACGCAATTTTCAGTTACTGGCGCATGTTCCCATAAGAAAGGACCGCGTTTTTCAGCATGACAGCTATAACAAGTATCATTTACTGTGGGTTTAACTAACGCATTCTCACTCATTGAGCCATGAGGTGAATGGCAATCAACACATGTCATGCTGTTCCACTTCAAGGGATGTGAAGAGCGCTTATTCATATCGCCTTTTTGGCTGGTATGACAGCTGACACAGGTGTCATTGATAGTCAGTTTATCCATAACAGGATCTTTTGCCGCATGGATCTTATGGCAATCTACACAGGCAACTTCTTCAAGATTATGAGTACTATTATGCCAACTCATCTGCTGTGCATCGTTATGGCAACCTTCACATACGCTGTTTTGAGAACTTGCCGGCAGCTTACTTTGAGGACCAAAAGCAATCATGGGCTCCTTACCACCTCGGTTATGCTGGCCTTGAGGGCCATGACATGCTTCGCATTGCAAACCTGCCATTGGGGAATCCTCGGAAATAACTTTTCCATGGGTGCCCTTAAATAAGTCCATCACCTGTTCATTTTTTTTATGACACATAAGGCAGGAATCTGCCCCTTTAGAAGAATATTTCCCCTCATCAAACTTTTGTTGTAGCTGTATTTCTAATTGTTCTGTGGTTAAATCGTCCCAAGGTAACGCATGAGAACTTTGCATTACGAATAATCCGCAACCTATGAGTATGGCTAGTTGATAGATAGATCTCATTTTTAAATACCTCCCAAAATCTGAAATTTTTACTTTCATTTTATTACCTGTAAAATAATTACTTCTTTAAAATAAGTTTTTATATTTATTTTAGAAAATAAAATCATAAACTTATTTTATTGCATCACTATCGAAGCCAAACAATGTTAACCAGTCGGGGGCTCTACTTAATATTTTGTTAGCACCTTCAAATTCCTTGAGCTAATTTAACCAAATCATCCACCCAAAAACCTTTATACAGGTATAGATAATGGTAAATAACATGTGATTAACTTAACAAAAAATAAAACTAATGGTATTTGTTAATTATTAGCTGTGCTAATCACAACTTAGAAAAACATGTGACTAGCACCACACAATATCAATATGTATAGAATTTAAACTTGTTCTATGCGGTTTGGGTTTATACTGGTACATATGCGATTGGTAATTTATGTAATGATAATTAAACATTAAGGTGTATTTATATGGCTCGCGTTATGTCCTTAAGCCCTGAAATGAAAGGTAAATCTACTATATTCTTTCCTGATATAGTTAAACCCGACATAATGCGTTTCATTAAAGAAAAGGGTGAACTAATAACCTTAAGCAAAGGTGAGTTAATCCCAAAAAGCATCCTACTTAACAATTTTATCTATTTAAATACAGGCTTGATATTTTATATAAAACGAACAAACAACTATACCAAACCTAAATTTGTAAATGTCATTATCCCACATAGATTGACTGATTATCATTTACTATTAGAGAATAATTGTACTTGCTGTAAAAGCATTAAGGTCGCAAGAGACAGTCAGATAACGATTGTTGAAAAATCGTTGATAAAAAACCTAATAAAAGAAGATATTGAGCTTTTTACTCGTTTTATGTTTGATGCAAACTATTTTACTGAAAGACAAACTGCACTGGCTATTTTCTTATTAACCTCTTCACCAGAAGATAAACTCATTAAGTTTCTTTTTGATATTCTCGTTGCTTTTAAAACAGAATTTATATCAATGTGGCTTACCATTGATATAAAACTAACCCGAGAAGAGATTGCAGATATATTACATATTAGCATCATAAAGTTGGACTTAATGTTAGGAAGCTTAAAGAAGCAAGGCATGTTAAAAAAAGAAAAAGGACTATTTAGTATTAATACAGCATTATTTAGTGAACTTTCGCCATGCCCTTTAGGAAGAGAAGACGCGCAAGGATGTAAGTCTAATAACATGCTAAAGTTCAAAATGAAAAACATGATTGAAATCAATAATGTCTAGTGAAACTTTTACACGAGAACATCTATTAGAAATACGATAATAAATTCAATGGAATAACAATGAAACAATCAATAGTTCACATTGCTTTAGTCGTGAGAGATTATGATGAAGCTATCGATTTTTATGTCAATAAATTGAAATTTGAGTTAATCGAAGATACCTATCAAGCAGAACAGGACAAACGTTGGGTAGTTGTTTCCCCTCCAGGTTCAAGCGGAGTGTCGTTACTGTTAGCACGGGCATCGAAGCCGGAGCAGAATGATGTTATCGGTAACCAAACTGGCGGACGTGTTTTTCTTTTTTTGAACACCGATGATTTTTGGCGAGACTATCACCGCATGGTAGCAGACGGGATAAAGTTCGTTAGGCCGCCACAAGAACAAGATTATGGCACGGTGGCAGTATTTGAAGATCTCTATGGCAATCTTTGGGACTTACTGCAGTTAAATGATGATCATCCAATATCAATCAAAACCTCGTAAAAAGCATTAATTGGTGTATTACATTGGCTATTGTTTAGCCAGCTTTTAAGGCCGCACAATGGCATTAACAAGCTTTTGTGTAGCACTAAGACTAATGTTGAAATATGTATCGTTAACATATTACAAGACCTGCACTCAATCACCACTATTTATACATGTTAACTAAACTGCTGCACATTCAGCGCTAATGTCCTTTGAGTCGTCGACTCAATGCACTTTGACTGATCCCAAGCACCTGCGCAGCGGCAGTTTGATTGTTGGCTGTACGGCTCATCGCTTCATCCATTAAGGCTTGATTCATCTGCGCGAGTGTTGGCAACACCTTAGGGAAGATGATGAGATCTTGAGGGGCTTCAGTCAATAATTTGTGTTCATTAATCGCTTCCATAAAAGCAGAAGTGTTAAGCGCGATACCATCACTTCTACTTACCGCATCGAATACCATCCCTTTTAGCTCATGTAGATTACCGGGAAAGTCATAACCGGCTAAGCTAGGCGCTAAGTCTGCGGGTTGGATCGGTGCGGGTAAATTCATGTCAGCGGCTGCTAGGGCGATGAAATGATTAATCAACATAGCGATATCTAACTGGCGAGCCGCTAATGACGGTAATTTAATTTTATGGGCGCGTAAACGGTAGAGTAGATCGCTCCTAAACTCACCCGCTTGGTGAAGTTTACGTAAATCATCTTGAGTTGAGACCACAAACTTACATTTTACTGGGTAGGCGGTGTCGCTTCCTAAGGGGTAATATTGTTTGGTTTCTAAAAACTCTAATAGTCTAACTTGTGCGTTTAGCGGCAGGGCTCCTATCTCGTTAAGATAGATCACCCCGCTACCAACTTGATGCAGTAAGCCTGCAACCGCGTCTAATTCACCATTACTGTGATGATACAGTTGACCACACATTTTCTGCTCGAAGAACTCGCTACTAATGCCCGCGAGATTGAGACTGATGAACGGTTCGTTAGGGCTATAAAGTGTATGGCAAGATTTGGCAAATTCGCTTTTACCTGTGCCGCTAGCGCCAACAATTAATAAGGGCTCAGGACTGCATGAGACGGCTTCGAGATAGCGGAACTGATCCAATAGCTGTGGCTCGCAAGTTAAAATATTATTGAACGCTTGCGGGGTGTCTAAAGTACGACTTAGAAATTTCTCCTTAATATAGAGATAGTTTCTTTCCAGCCCGACGACTTCCAGTGCTCGGCGCACTGTATGCGCGAGGTCATCGACATTGTCGGTTTTAATAAAGTAGTCATAGGCGCCTTTTTTAATGCAACGTACTGCGGTGTCGACTTCGTTAACACCCGTCACAATAATGACTCGGGTGTTGGGGAAATCACTACGGATCATCGCTAATAACTCTTCGCCAGAGTGAAATGGCATGGTGAGATCGAGTAACACTAGCGCATAGTCGCCAACTTGTAATCTATTCTTCACTTGGCGACTATCAACGCAGCTGTCAATATCAGCTTCAGGAACCAGACGATTAAGGGTGACCGCTAACGTTCTTAACCAAGCGGCTTCATCGTCGACTAAAAGAATATTTCTGGCTAGTTTCATTTTCTAATCCTGTGATTCCAATGCAAAGGTTAGGCGAATTCGGGTGCCTTTACCTACACTCGACAGCATCTGCATTTCGCCTTGATGCTCTTTTATAATTTTGCTGCAGACCGATAATCCTAGCCCACTGCCCCCTTCGTTTCGCCTGGTGGTGAAAAAGGGCTCTGTTATACGCGTTAATGTGGCGCTATCCATCCCGCAGCCATTGTCGGTGATACTCAAAATAGCCTTATCACCTTCAACATGGGTCTCTATCACTATTGATCCCGATTGCTCAGAACAGGCATGACAAGCATTTTGAATGAGGTTAATTAATACTTGATGTAACTGCTGAGCATCACCCTCAATTTTGGGGCTTGGTTCACACAGCGTGGGAGTGATCTGATGGAATTTAGTTTGACTCGCGGTTAGGCGAAGTGCCACTTGCACCACATCATTTAGGCAAACTTGGGTATATTCATTGGCAATATGAGGCATGGCATAACGTTTAAGATCATTAACGATACGGCTGATACGTTTGGCGCCCTCTTCAATAGAGCCACAACTATACTGTAATTCTTCTATAGCAATGTCTGGGTTTAGCCCTGCAATAAGCCAGAAGGGGTTTTGTTTCTGATAATGCCTAGCTGCTGGTGTTAAGTCTTTCATTGCAGAAGTAAATAGTGCTACTGCATGTACGATAAGACCCGTTGGATTATTGATTTCGTGAGCAATACCGGCAGACAGTTCTCCTAGTGAGGCTAGGCGGCTGGCTTCTTCATTGGCTTGTCGCAGGTGATGCTGCTCGGTTGATTCTTCAAGCAGGATCACCACCTGATCTGCGGCAATAGGATGAATTTGTAATTGCCAACACTGCTGCTGATACCGCATATCGGCAGTAAACGACTTTTGGGTCGATAACACGTCTAATACTGCGCCTTTAAGCTTAAAAACATCGTTGTCGACATAGTAAAACTCATCTGAATCTAACAGGTGAATATTGTTATCGTTACTCCATAAATGCTGGAGGTCCTGGTTTACTATGGTCACGCCATTGGGGATCCCATCGAGAACAGACTGAAACTGTTTCGACAGTTCAAATATCTCAGCTTCAATGCGCCGGCGTTGAATTAATTCGGCATCGAGCGCCTTAGTGTGGCGGCGCAAACTGGCACTAATAAACCCGGTGTATACCATGCCTACTGCACAGACAAGCGCGACCAACATCGCGACTGAAAGCATTCGCTGTTCATTAGAGGTTAAATCCACTTTCTCTCGCCCAATACCAAACCATTTATTGACTAGTTTGTCGTATTCACCTGATAGTTTTAGTTGCCTAAGCGCCTCGTTGATTTTGTACATTAATAATGTTTTCTTAACATTACCAACAAAATTAAAGTCACCGTAGATCAGTGCATCACTTGAACTGCGAACCGATGGATACAAAGGAAGTAAACGCCGAGCAACAAAGCTTTCAGCAATAACCACGTCGACTTGGTTGCTAATCAGTTGTTGAAAGCCTGTCTCATAGAGATCGACATCCACGCGTTCGAAATTTTGCGGATAGCCTGACAGGTATACATCGACAAAAGCCCCCATTTTGATGGCAACACGCTTGCCAACGAGATCGGCCCAATTGTTTATTAACGCCTTGCCCTGCAAGGTATAGGCTCTAGCATGGGTGGCATAGATAGGATCGGATTGGCTTAACTTGCGGTCCAAATTGACGGGGCTAACCACAGCAATCACATCGATATCACTGTTAGGATTATGAACATCTTTTACTAATTGCTGAAAACTCTTACGCCGAACGATGATGCGCTTATTAGTGAGCTGACCGATTCGATTCATCAACTCGACATTAAAGCCTTGATCGACACCATTTTTACGCCATTCTAATGGCGCCGTTTTTGAGTGTACCCCAAAGACAATGCTTTCTTGAGCGAGCACAGGTAAGGAAAGGATGATAAGTAATAGCAATAAAAATCTCATGTTGCGATGATACACACCACCCGCAGCTTAAACTGTGCAGCATTACGCGAATTAGCAGATCGTTAAGTAGCTTTTTCGATGATATTTAGAGACTGTGATCTATCTCTACATAGGCTATGCAAAATCGCATATACCCCTTTATAACTATGCATCTTTGCATAGTTAATTTTTTTGCTTGTGATTGAGGAAACATTTCTGACCCCCCTGTTGATTATCTTATTGCTGGCCTTAGTGTCATAGGTGAAGATTAAATCGAGTAAAAGTAATCGCCGATAAAATCGAGATGAGTTTTGCCGATACTTTTGAAAGTGAACGCCACTTCAACCTTAATAAAATAATGAGAGTACTTCTATAGTTAATCGACTAAACGTCATTAAATGTAGAGGGGGGAGCAAAAATGAAAAAGATGAAACTTGCAGTCTGTCTAGCCACATTAATGGGCACAGCGGGTCTAATGGGCAATGCAGTTGCGGCTGATGACTTAGCCGAATTCCACGCTCAAAACCAAGAATGTGATAGCTGCCATACACCAGATGGTGAACTATCAAATGACAGCTTAACTTATGAAAATGCCCAATGTGTTTCTTGTCATGGAACACTAGCAGAAGTGGCTGAAACCACTAAGCATGAACATTACAATGCTCATGACTCGCATTTTCCTGGTGATGTATCATGTACCACATGTCACAGCGCTCACGAAAAATCGATGGTGTACTGCGACTCGTGCCACAGCTTCGATTTCAACATGCCATATGCTAAAAAATGGCAACGTGACGAACCGACTATTGCAGAATTGGCCAAAGATAAATCAGAACGTCAAGCAGCCCTTGCTAGCGCACCTCAAGATACCGTTGACGTCATTGTTGTCGGTTCTGGCGGCGCAGGCTTCTCTGCGGCAATCTCTGCATATGATAATGACGCTAAAGTCATTATTATTGAGAAAGAGCCTGTTATCGGTGGTAACGCTAAATTGGCCGCAGGTGGCATGAACGCTGCTTGGACTGATCAACAAAAAGCGAAAGACATTACTGATAGCCCTGAATTAATGTACAAAGACACCATGAAAGGTGGCCGTAACCTAAACGATCCTGCATTGGTTAAAATCTTAACTTCGCACTCTAAAGACTCTGTTAATTGGATGACCGCAATGGGCGCCGATTTAAATGATGTCGGTCGTATGGGCGGCGCATCTGCTAACCGTGCACACCGTCCAACTGGTGGTGCTGGTGTTGGTGCTCATATTGTTCAAGTGCTTTATGATAATGCCGTGAAACGCAATATCGACATACGCATGAACACTCGTGGTATCGAAATCCTTAAAGATGACAGTGGTAATGTCAAAGGTATCCTCGTTAAGGGTATGTACAAAGGCTACTACTGGGTGAAAGCGGATGCTGTAGTATTAGCAACCGGTGGTTTCGCTAAAAATAACGAACGTGTCGCTAAGCTTGATCCTAAGCTAAAAGGCTTTATCTCTACTAACCAACCTGGTGCGGTAGGTGATGGTCTTGATGTTGCCGAAAATGCGGGCGCAGCATTGAAAGACATGCAGTATATCCAAGCTCACCCAACCCTATCTGTTAAAGGTGGCGTAATGGTCACTGAAGCGGTTCGTGGTAATGGTGCTATTTTGGTTAACCGTGAAGGTAAGCGTTTCGTAAACGAAATCACTACACGTGATAAAGCGTCTGCGGCTATCTTGGGGCAAACCGGCAAATCAGCGTTTTTAATCTTCGAAGATTCTGTGCGTAAATCACTGTCTAAAATTGATAAGTATATTGGTTTAGGTGTTGCACCTTCTGCGGATACTTTAGTTAAGTTAGGCAAGATGGAAGGCATTGACGGTAAAGCGTTGACTGAAACCGTTGCGCGTTACAACAGCTTAGTCGCTAGCGGTAAAGACACTGATTTTGAGCGTCCAAACTTACCTCGTGCACTAAACGAAGGTAACTACTACGCGATCGAAGTAACACCTGGTGTTCACCACACCATGGGTGGTGTGATGATCGATACTAAAGCAGAAGTCATGGATGCTAAGAAGCAAGTTATTCCTGGCCTATATGGCGCTGGTGAAGTAACCGGTGGTGTTCATGGTGCAAACCGCTTAGGTGGTAACGCCATTTCAGACATCGTCACCTTTGGTCGTTTAGCGGGTGAAGAAGCAGCGAAATATTCTAAGAAGAACTAATCGATTTAGAATTAACTGACTCGCTAGTATCAGTAAGCCACAGTTCATTGCTGTGGCTTTTTTTATAGGCGAATTTCTATACACAAATTTTCACATAAATGCACTTATCTCCAGCGTACTCTCAGTGAGTTGATTGATTTAAGATGCGTATTTAACGATTGATGTCAGTTCCCCGCAAATCATTACTCATCCCGCTCATTAACCGAAGCGCGGTATAGGTCTATTATTTCATGGTGAGGAATGTGTATGTTTGTTATGTAGAGGGAAATGTATGAGTAATCAATCCTGTAAGTAGATTAAACATAAAGCTCACCGAACTTGAATGCCTCAAGGATTCTATTTGGGATATTTTTAACCGATGGAATACTGATGATATCGAATTGACTAAAATGAGCAAAACAACAACTAACACGTTCATGCCCGTGCGACGTGAAGTCGTATGAAGCGTTGTTCACCACGATAAGAGTGAACCATCTGTATCACCAGATGACCCTATGGCTCTGAATAAAGTAGCGAGCCAGACAATGTAACGAAGTCCATTGGACGGGAACAGAATCGTGAGAGGACGTTCTTCCTGATAACCACAATCGGGTGAGTGCTAGGGAGTCAGTATGATGAACATATGTGAATCCACGAAGTGCGACGTGAAGTCGTATTGATCGCTGTCCTCCGACCCAAAGAGAGGACCATCTGTATCACCAGATGACCCTATGGCTCTGAATAAAGAAGCGAGCCTGACAATGTAACGAAGTCTATTTTAAATAGACGGGAAAATAATCGTGAGAGGACGTTCCTCCTGATAACCACAAATTGGGTGAGTGCTAGGGAGTCAGTAAGATGAATGAAAGTGAATCCATATAATATGCGTAATTTCACAAGCAGCGGAAGTGGTTTACACGCTGTGGCCAAAAGGCAACGAGAGTAGGAAAGAAGTTTGCGTGTATTCTTTCGTGATCAACACGCTCTCCGCATTATAGTGGGCATCTAAACTGACATTACGCTTCATACGGAACACGGTAAGCCTGTATCGCTCCTAATGGGAAAGCTCTCTGCAAAGAGAGCCGATAGTGATGCAGGTAAAGGAGGCTGGAGAAAGCTAATGCTGCATTGTAATGATGCAGATACAGACTTATGTCTGGCACGAAAGTGAGCCCACTTCCAGCTGGTCTCCCGTTGCAAGAAAATTAAAAGAACTTTGTTAATGGAGAAACGCAAATGATGACTTCGATTGAAGTTAGTGCCTCTCCTTGCTTTGCTCAACGATAATCCAAAGATTGGAAAGTCATGGAGCAGAAAGTATCAAAGCTTCGAGTGAGTATTGCAAAGGTAACCCCTGTGGTTACCGGGTAACATAGTACGCCTTAGTGGAGGCTTGAGCCGTATGCAGTGAAAGTTGCACGTACGGTTCTTAGGAGAGCGGCACTTGGTAACAGGTGCCGCTTATCCGACCAAAGTGAGTGACGCGCTATTGCTAGTGACATCATTATATCTAATGATAAACACCGAATCAGTGACTGATTGATTTATAGCATATTGGCCAAAATAACTTGACCATTACAGACTGTTTAATTTGAATATTGACTAAGGGAAACAGAGGCAATGAACAGAGGGGGTAAAATACCTGTCCGAGGCTGGTCTATCTTATGGATAGCATGGTTAGCCTTTATGGTCGCTAATTTAACAAACTTTGCCTTTGGTGTGATCTTACCTGATATGAGATCTGATATTGGCTTTGATCTGCAGACCGCGGGGTATCTGAGTGCAATAGCCTGGATTGGTAAGGGACTTTTAACCATTCCAATTACTTGCCTGATCAGTAAAGGAAAACCGAAGATAGTTTTGCTTAGCATTTTTGTTCTTCTCGGCATTGGTATGTTTCTGCAAGGTTTTGCAACAAACACATTTATGCTGTTTGTTGGTCGACTGCTTGTGATGGGGGTAACGGCAGGAATTGTTTCTGTGTTGGTTGTGTTTAAGATCCAGTGGATCCCAACAGAAAAAATGGGTGCAGTGAACGGCATAGAAATGTTTACCGGTCCTGCAGGACAGCTTCTGGGAACTGCCGCATTTCCGATGTTTTTGGCTATGATGGCAGGCTGGCGTGAAGTCATGGTAGCTATGGGGGTCTTTGCTTTTTTGCTTGCGTTCGTTTGGATGTTTGTGGCGAAAGAGTGCAATCAACCTTGGCAATCAACCCATTATGAAAAAGTGCCTATACTCCAGCCTCTGAAAGAGGCATTGGCTTATAAAAATACCTGGCTTCTGGCTTTGGCCTGGCCTGCAACGTCGTTAACGTGGATTGCAATATACACATTCTGGGCCACCTACGCGGTTGAAAATATTGGATTATCAACCGCGGAAGCGGGCATGATCCTTGGTTTTATACCTATTGGCTCTGCTATTGCTTGCTTAGTTTCACCTGTAATTGCGCAAACATGGGGCTATGACAAGCCACTTATTGTTGCTTCCGGCGTAGTATTGCCTTTCTCGTACTATGGCTTGATGTTGTCCGACAATATTACAGTACTGTCCTTAGTCTCTTTTGTCACTGGGTATGCCGCATACAACTTTGTTCCTCTAGCGTTAACGACACTTTATAAGACAGGCATGTCTCCTCGCGCGGTATCAATGGGGACTGGGTTTATCTTTTCATTGAGTGGTTTAGGAGGTGCTGTTGGCGGCGCTCTGACAGGCTGGCTGGGCTCTCTCTATGGTCTCAAGACCGCCTTGTCGTTGACATGTTTCGCTCCAATTCTATTTGCTCTCTTTGCTTTATTCTTAACTGAAACAGGCTGGAAAGCAGGCGAAAAAAATAAATTACTGGAACAAAATCTCTGCCAATAAAAAATAAAAACCAACCATTTAGACATTAAAAGATATGGCGTTCTAATGCCCATTAATCCAAATTAAATGTTAACCATGATATCTATGGTTAACTCAATTTGACCACGATTTTAGGCAATAAGCGAAGCAGAATGCTTGCGTCGAGGACTTACTGCAATGCAAATCCTAAGTTACATTTCTGGTTAGCTTCTTTGTTTCGAGAGTGAACGTCGATCCATCCCTTTTTCAGTAAATACCATCCAGCAGGCTTAAGCTTTAGAGTTTTACCATACTTATCGTAGTGTGAATTATAGGATTTTGAGTATGAGATCTAATGCACTTTTGTCCATAAATGCCTTAGCATTAAAGTATATTCTATGCACAATACAATGTCAGAATGCGGACTCTATTTCATTTTATCTTTATGTTAAACCCCATTAATCAAACCTACAAAAAAGGAGCATTTTCATGCTCCCTTCCCGAGTAACAATCTACCGTTTAAATCATCTTGAGAATCGCTGACTAAATTCTTGAATGCGTTTCGCGTTGACACCCGCATCGCCAATACCAATCCGTGACACGCTGCGTAAATCAATACGACTGCCCTGCTCTAGTGCAGACACAACGATGACTACATCATCTGCAAAATTGAAAAAAGGCGTTGTAGCCGTACTTTCAAAGCGCAGTGCTTTTGGGTCTTGAGCGACAATGGTCCAGCCCATGGTTTTAGCGACAGTTAATGCCTTTTGATAAGCCGCTTCAACCGATAAATCTGACGTAATAGGTTGAATATTAGGGAAAGCTTGTCGTTGCTGCGCGGCGATATCTTCTCCACCATAAACCAAAGTATTTCTCGCTCCAATCCGGTTGTCAGTTAAAAACTCAAACTGCGGTGGTGATTGAGTATTGGTAGTAATATCGTGAATAGGCGGGTATTTAACAGGGTTGCCCAGCATTGCGATAATGCTTGGCGACAATATGCCCATACCAAGTAGTAACGCCACAACCGACTTAACTTTTCCCTTAGTACCACTGTTAGTACCAAGAGTGATGACTAATGCTACCAGTGCGACAACCACTACCACATATCCCAATAGGTTATTGTAATTACGACTGGCTATAAAGCCGACTATTGGCTCCCACAATCCCAATGACGGCGTATAAATAAAAAAACTAACCTTGATATATATTGTCCATTAACAGGAGTTATAGAATTCTGAATAAATTATTTTTCAACAAAGAATAAAAAGTCATAACATAATTGTGATGACTTTTAGTACATAATTAGCAAAAACTAAATGGCATATTTCATTGAAAACTGACCATAAAATGAATTTTTATCTTCATGTTCTAGCTCGTAATTTCCCACTTCAAAACCAACTGAAAGTTCTGGTGTTAAATTTTCAAACAAGTTAACAGCCCACTGACTAATTTCAGTATCGCTTTTATCACCTTTGATGTAACCATATATGAAAGTAGATCGCATGGTGTCAGTCCAGAAATGACGATATGCCACATTATAAGCAGTAGACTCTTCAACTTCTTCTCCTACCAGATCTTTTACTGCGGCAGTTCCTACATAACGACCCAGCTCACCGGTGTGGAATTGGAAACGGAGATCATCTTTACCAAATGTATTCACTTTACCCGCAAAACCACCACCAATAGTCGTTTCAGTATTTCCTTCTAATGTATTTAATTGACGGCCAAGAGCAGAAAATGAAACATTACCCCAGTCACCTTTAAAAGTATATTTAGCAATCACATCAGGCACATTATCATTTACAGTATCACCACCAAAACTTTCTGGATTTTCTAAGGAGAATTGGAATCCTCCATTGGTATATCGAATCTGTCCTTGGCGAACAAATGAAATACCCATTAATGTACTACCAAAATCAGCAGTTTCAGCAATAGCACTTGGATTCATGAATGTTGTCCAAGTTTGTCCTGCTAGAATATTTTTATAACTTATATATGCATGTCTAACTCTAGGATTATAAGAGTTTGAAACGATTTCATTTCCTGAACCACCAAAAAAGTCCATTTCAATAAAACCAGTGACATCACCGTGTTCATACTTTGTATTAAAACGTGTTTCGTTTGCGAAAACTTTAAACTGAGAAGCATTTTCATCTAACCCTACACCACCACCTTTCCAATTATCTTGATAGGCAACATCACCATCAACATAACGGGCATCAACTTTAATATAACCACCAAAAGTTATTTTATTATCATCGTTAATTTTAAATTCATATGCAGCAAAAGAAGATGAAGAGATACAGCTTAATGCTATTGCTAGAGCAATAGTATTTAATTTAGAGTTCATAATTTATTCCTATAGACGTAACTCTCCCTACGTAGGGGGAGTTACGTAATTTAATTAATACAATGAGTTAAATTATTAGATATTAAAATATTAATTTAATATTTTTAATAAAATAAATTACATAGCTTTTTTCATATGATCAGTTAATTGCTGATATCTTGCTTCAGCTTTATGTAAACGTTCTACTTGTGTGTCATCGAATTTACCAGGTTGTGGGAATTCAGATTTATGGCAACTAGAACAGGCATTTGGTAGCACATCAAAATCTGTACAGTAATGTACATTTTTTGGATGCTTCACACTGTCATAGCAAGAACCAAAGTCTTTGTTTATTTTTTCCCAAGATTTAGTCAATTTAGCTTCAGGATCTGCATCAGGAAGTGTAAATTGTTTGAGATAATTAAACTGTGCTAATGATTCTGTCGGAGTAATTGCTTTGAAAACATGCAGTCTGCCATCATAGCGGGTAGAGCGAAGAAAACTAATCATGCCATATGGCATATGACAATCAACACAGTTAACATCCGCTTGCATATGAGAATTCCCCTGATGTTTAGCTGTACCTTTGTCTTTATTATGACAACTTAGACATAAATCATTAGCAGGTAATCGGGTTTTCTGTGTATGTGGATCATGACAGGTTTTGCAATTCATACCGTTTTGAAAATGCTTGGTACTTTCTATTTGCATGGTATAAGACTTTCCTTGTTGGAAATAATCCGTACCAGCCCATTTTTTACGAACATTATCAACGTAAAACTCATCCAGTTTATCGCCAACATTATAGTGTTGACCTTGCCCTAGAGGATTTTTTTCATCGAATTTAATCGGAAGTTCGCTCCAAAAACCATTGTCATAATTAATC
Organism: Shewanella sp. S1-49-MNA-CIBAN-0167; assembly: GCF_040310145.1. Lineage (NCBI taxonomy): Bacteria > Pseudomonadati > Pseudomonadota > Gammaproteobacteria > Alteromonadales > Shewanellaceae > Shewanella > Shewanella sp. S1-49-MNA-CIBAN-0167. Next base: position 21,262 of record NZ_JBEOPO010000013.1, read on the forward strand.
GGGTGCCCTGACTGATGACACTGATCGCACTCTTCACTTCCCGTCTTACTGTCTAAGTTTTCTGGATTTACAATATCTTTTTTATCACGACTTTTGGCATGTGCAGCCCCAGGGCCATGACATTTTTCACATCCAATAGCAAATTCAGTTGTTGTCCAAATATTAGTTTTATCTGCTGAACGCCCTAACTTACCTGCATCTGTCCATGTTTCAACATTAAACCCTGTTAAATGGCATTCTGCGCAACGATTCTCATAGTTGTGAAATTGTTCAAATGTAGCTAGCTTCTCATCTGATGAGATAGAACCATCATCATTAAACCAAAATAAGTCAAAAGCATTTCCCCAACGTTCCTGTTTTTCTTCATTATTCCAGTAGTTGAATGGTAAAATCATTAATGAATCTGATTCTTCTACATAGGTAAAAAACATCGTTTGAGAAGTATAACCAACCGCATCTATTTGATATGAAAGTTCACGATTAGGATCTTTTTTATCATGAATGGTGACCCAATATTTTTTCCCTTTCATAAACAAAGTAAATTTTCGGTCTTTATTACTGGTTGTAATAACTTTAGGCTCTTTTTCTGTACCCCACGGCGCACTGATGGAATTATTGTCTTTTGTATATAACTTTCTCATCACGTTTGCATGACGAGTTCCCTGCCATTCTTTATAAACATCTTGATGACATGTTTTACATTTTTGGGAGCCGACGAAATCGCCTCTTGGATTCACATCTTGATTCGCAAACGATGGGTTAAAGCTATTAAAGAATATTATTAGAAAAAACAACGGCATGTTTTTCCCAATGGATTTTAAAGCGTTCATATTTATCACCTCTCATAATTATTATTTTTTGAAAAGTTTAATTAACTATCATCACTTCATAAAAAAAAGACAAAGTCACCCTATAAGAAAGCATTATATTAATAATGAAAACTCACAATAATTAAACTTAAATAGTATATTTACCTAATGTAAAAAATTCAGTAAAACCTCCTTTTATGTAATATATGTTATCAACATAATGAATATAACCCATTCTTGACTGACTGGTCATTAATTAAGTGTTTTTATATACCCAATTAGTGATACACGTCGATTTTTTATTATTAATGGTGAAATATACCTATATGGGAGTGTGAGGTGACGTTAAATAATTATCATATAATTAAACCATACCTAATAAAGTGATTGATTTTATAATTGCGTTCTTATTTAGGCTGCACTAATTCTAATTATTTGACTTAGGGCACAACTAACTACCCCTAAAAATGATATATAATAGGAAGGTGTCTACATTGAAATAGAGCAATAATATACTATTGACGAGGTTATATGGCTGCTGGAAGAAAAAAGGAGTTTGACGAAGACAAAGTTCTTGTTTCTGCTATGAAGGTATTTTGGCAGAAAGGATACGTAGGGACTTCTATGAGTGATCTCACAGAGCAAATGGGTATCAAAAAACAAAGCCTTTACAGTGCTTTTGGTAATAAAGAGCAGCTTTTTATCAAAGCAACTGATTTATACCTTAGCAATAGAGAAGCACATAACTTCAGCCTCCTAAAGCAAGAAGACACCTCTTTGAGTGAAAGAGTGATGAACTGTATGATGTCTATTTTGGTACGCCAGTGCGATTCAAGTGAACACAAGGGCTGCTTTGTCACATTATGCCAGTCGGACTTGTATAGTGAAGACATGCCCGCAGAAGCTACTCAGAAGTTAGTAGATTCAGACAATGATATTATAAAAATGTGGCTAGACTTATTTTCAACCGATCCGGAATCTATAGCATTAGGCCTTGATAAACGCGCTGAAGAATGCGCTATATGCATTTTTACAACACTAAAAGGGACGGCTTGTATGTCTAGAATCAATATGACTTCAAATAACCTAACTTGTGTCATAACCAATTGTCTGAAAAATATAGGCTTACATTAGAATGCTTACACACAAGTATCCTTTTTAAAGTATTTTGACAGTATAATTTTTATTGTTCGCCTTTAACCTATCATCAAAAAACCTCTATTATTCAGTAAACCGCTGACTAAACTCTTGAATACGCTTTGCATTAACACCAGCATCGCCTTTACCAATCCGCGACACGCTGCGTAAATCAATGCGACTGCCCTGTTCAAATGTAGATACAACAACCACAACATCATCTGCAAAATTGAAAAAAGGCGTTGTTGCCGTACTTTCAAAGCGCAGTGCTTTTGGGTCTTGAGCGACAATGGTCCAGCCCATGGTTTTGGCGACACTTAGTGCCTTTTGATAAGCCGCTTCAACGGTTAAATCTGCCATAATAGGCTGAATATTTGGGAAGGCTTGCAACTGCTGTGCAGCGATGTCTGCGCCACCATAAACTAAAGTATTTCTAGCCCCCATTCGGCTATCGGTTAAAAAGACAAACTGCGGTGGTGTTTGAGTATTGGTGGTTATATCGTGGATCGGCGGGTATTTTACTGGCTCGATAACCAAAGCCATAATGCTCGGCGCCAGTATCCCTAAGCCGAGCAGTAACGCCACGGTCGACTTAACGACCCCTTTACCCTTAGTGCCACTGTCTTGCTTAGCACTACTTTTAGCACTAAAACCGGTGACTAATGCCACCAGCGCGATAACCACTACCACATAACCCAATAGGTTATGGTAATTACGGCTGGCCATAAAACCGACGATGGGTTCCCACAATCCCATTGACGATCCAAACACCATTAAAGCCGCTATCGCCACTGCGACCAATGCAACCACTAACGCGACCTTGCCTAAATTATCTTTTTGCATCACACCTATCCTTTAGAAGACTCTAGTTGAGCTAACTTAATCCAACTTATATTGACCTGAAATTATCGATATAAATTTCTAACAAAACATAAAAAATAATTTTGCCAAATAATCTGGCTGATTTTGTAGCTCTTTTACGATTAATACGCAGCGTTAGGATCAAGCCCTAAGCGCTGCATGGTACGAATTAAATTACTTCTATCCAGCTTTAAACACCTAGCAACGGCGGCTAAATTACCTCGTTCGGCCGCTAATACGGTCTGGATCACTTGCCGTTGGTACTCATCGGTTGAATCACGTAATCCTAGGGTTAACACCTGTGATAACTCGATAGTTGAATGATTGTCGCTGATGTTATCAACCTCGGCTATCGCTGGTGCGACAGAATGACTCGGGGAAAACTCGGAACCGAGATGAACACGACTGATACTAATAATGCTGGCATGACGACCTTGCTCGCTAGTGGCACGAAGCGCCGCACGGCTTAGTACGTGTTCTAACTCGCGCACATTGCCGGGCCAATGGTATTGGGTTAACTGATCAATCGCGGTTTGTTGCAGCCTGAGTTTAGTCACCCCAAGCTGATGTTGGTTTTTTTCAAGAAAATAGCCCGCCAGTAAAATAACGTCTTTACCGCGATCACGCAATGGCGGCACAGGTAATGGATACACGCTCAAACGATGATATAAGTCAGCTCTAAAACGGCCTTGTTTTACTTCGAGCTGCAAATTACGATTAGTCGCCGCCACGATCCTAACATCAACAACAATGGTATCGTCACTGCCGACGCGCTGGATCTCACCATTTTGTAAAGTACGCAGTAATTTAGCTTGTACCGCTAGTGGCAACTCACCCACTTCATCTAAAAATAACGTGCCACCATCTGCTAGTTCAAAACGGCCACGACGGTCACTTATGGCCCCAGAATAAGCCCCTTTTACATGGCCAAAGAGTTCACTTTCAACAATGCTTTCAGGCAATGCTGCACAGTTAATTTGCACTAAAGGTTGCTCACTGCGACGTGATTGTTGATGAATACTTTTAGCGACAAGCTCTTTTCCTACGCCAGTTTCACCAGTAATTAATACCGATAGATCACTGCTGGCAACGGTATTAATCTCTGATAATAAATCCCGGATCACGACACTGTTACCAATAATACTCGCCGGTCCCGTGGTCGCTAGCATGTATTGCGCCACTTGATGGTTGCGCTCAACTTGAACTTCTAACGCTTCAATATGTTCACTGGTCTTAATCGCAGCAGCCACTGCGGAAATATAAGCGCGAGTTTCTGTTGGGTTAAGCGCATCAAAGCTACCCGCTTTCATGGCGTCTAGCGTTAACACGCCCCAAGCTTTACCATCAATGTAAATGGTACTGCCCATGCAGTCATGGACATGCAATTGTTCACTGTCATCATCGACTAAACCGTCATAGGGATCAGGCAGTGTCGAGTCAGCATCAAAGCGGGTAATCTGTGGATTAGCTAAAATTTGCTGTAAACGCGGATGATGGTTAATCGAAAATTGTCTCGCTAACGCTTGTTGCTTTAATCCCACAACCGCCACAGGCACCAAATGATCGTGTTTAAGTTTTAACAAGGCCACCACATCACATGGAATAGCGCGTTGAATCGCCAAAATCAGTCGTAAGTAACGTTCAGATTTTACAAGATCACGATTTAAGTCTTCTACAATGTCTATAAAGGGAACAATATTCATAACAAGTCAAATTAACCTAGTTTAGGTTAATTTGACACATATATTGATCTAGGTCAAATTAACCTTTCTATAAATTACATCATATAAATCAGAGGGATAAAAGTTGGCATGTTCTGTGTATTGTTTTAGGTATAACAAGGTAATTGATTGAAGCTTATCGCTATTTTACTCCCTAAAAGGAATCATGAATGTTAGACACTGCAACTGTTCAAATCATTAAGGCCACCGTTCCTGCACTGCAAATGTACGCCAATGACATCACCAGCCATATGTATCCACTACTGTTTGCCCAGCATCCTGAAGTATTGCCTTTTTTCAATCAAACTAACCAAGGTAAAGGTACTCAACCTAAAGCGCTGGCGAATGCCGTGATTGCTTATGGTGCCAATATTGATGAGCTAGGAAATCTAAGCGAAGCGGTCAGTAAAATTGTCCAAAAACATGTGGCATTAGGCATTTTGCCTGATCAGTATGACGCTGTTGGCAGTTGTTTATTGCAGGCCATTAAAGCCGTACTCGGTGATGCAGCAACAGATGAAGTGATTGACGCTTGGGCCAAAGCTTACGGCCAATTAGCCAACATATTGATTGCCGCAGAGGAATCAATTTATAGCGCAAATGAGCAAAAATCCGGAGGTTGGCGCGGCGAACGAGAGTTTATTTTGGTCAAACGCGTGGATGAAAGCTCAGTAATCACCTCATTTTACTTTCAACCACAAGATGACAACGGTATTCCAAGTTTTGAGGCAGGACAATTCCTGACTCTGGTATTTGATGATATCGGCGGTATACCAATGCGTCGTAACTACAGCTTGTCTGACGCGGCCGGTAAAGATTACTTAAGAATTAGTGTCAAACGTGAACCTAATGGGGTGGTATCGAACCACTTACATAGCAATATTCAGTTAGGCGATAAGGTTAAGTTACGCGCGCCAAGTGGTGATTTCACTTTACGTAAAAACACTAAGCCGTTAATTTTACTCACTGGCGGTGTCGGCATTACCCCAGCCATTAGCATGCTCAATACTGAAGCAGGTTCAGGACGCGATATTCGTTTTATTCATGCCGCCATTAACAGTGATGCGCATGCCTTTAAACATCATGTTGATCAACTTGCTTCGACCCATGACAACATTAAGCCACTGTATGTTTACAACCAACCAGAACAAGATTGCCAACCTCATGCGACTGGGTTTATTGATGCCTCAATGATTTCAGAGCAACTGCCTGCAGACCGCGATGTAGAATTCTATCTGCTTGGCCCTACCGGTTTTATGAAAGCAGCATTAGCTATCGCAATGCAATTAGGGGTACCAGAAAGCCAAATCCATTATGAGTTTTTCGGTCCATCTGAAGCATTAACCGCTTAATCGCGCATAAAGCAAAAGAAAACATAAAAAAGCCCTGACCATTCAGTCAGGGCTTTTTAGTCATCTTTAAGACGGGTGCTACAACGGGAGTTTACATAAAAAACATATCATTCCAACCGTCATCAAAACCTAGATTGGAGTTCAGTGCAGCTTGTGCCACTGGATGCTGGGTTGAAGCACTTTGTGATTGGAAATGACCCTGTGGTGTAGTCGATGTAACCATATTGTCACTGCGACGGGTATCCTACTAGTAGAATTACCTGCCAATACTGTAGGTTATTTGATTGATATATTGAGTGTTAAAATAGATGAGTTCTATCCGTTTATTGTCCCCGCCCCTATCTCTTATCCCGAATCCTATCTCTTATCCCGAATCCTATCTCTTATCCCGAATCCTATCTCATATCCCGAATCGTATTTATTATTCAGCATCCCGTCTCTTAACCCGAGTTGAGATTAAATAAACTGGATAGCACACATGGTCAAATCATCCTGAAATTCTGAATAACCGCAAAACAGTTTCATTTGCTGCTCAAGATATTCCAGCATCGCCTCGGGTTGATCGGGTGCAGCACTAATGGCTTTTTCTAAGCGATCGAAACCGAATAACTCTTTTTGAGCATTTTGCGTTTCAATGACCACATCGGTATACACAAACAAAATATCACCTACATCAACGCTGACACTATAGGTATCCCAGTTTTGTTCACGCAGCACGCCAATGGGAATGCCGCCTTGATCTAGGGCTACGAGTCTATTGGCTTTTTTCAAATACGCGTGGGGATGACCGGCATTGGCATAAATAAGTTCTTTTTCTTTGAAATTATAACGTAACACTGTGGCGGTTAAAAAACTGCCGCGAGGCTTTTTAGTAAAAAAATGTTGATTGATATAATTGAGTACCTCAGAAGAACTACTGTTCAAATCTTTCGGTTCGAAGGTGCGTAGAATGGCATCTATCATGGCAGTTTCTACCGCGGCGGCAGGGCCGTGACCCGATACATCGGCCATAATCATTCCTACATCGCCTTGGATTTCTGGATGATTTTTACCCAGATCGACAATGTCTAAATAATCACCTCCCGCACCTTTCATTGCTTTATAGGTATAGGCCATTTTGACAGAACTGAGTTCGATACCTTTGTCTGGCAACATTAACTGTTGCAGGCGCGAAATCTCATCTATCTCATCACGGATCCACACTTGGGCGGCGTTAAGTTGTGAAGATGCTTCTGAAAATTGAAAACTTTTTAACTGGTACAGCAGCTTGAAATACAAGGCGCTAACATGATGCGACTCAACGCCGGCAGGTAAATCGAGCAAAATGATACAATCAAATAAGCTCGATTCTTTACCAAAGGGCAGCGCCCAACATGTCTTGCCATCATCATTTAATGGCAATATTTCAGCAAGGCTATGCTGCAACGACATGGCTGTAAACTGCGTATAGAGTCTGTTGTAGTGATCATCACACAGGGATGAAAAATTACAGCTAATTTGGCCATTTTTCTTAATTAAGTAATAATTAAACTCACCTAATGTGACGGCCAAATTGGTTTTAAACCATAATGTTTCATCAATGATATTGTTGGCTAACGCTCTATCAATATTCAAGGGTAACCTTACTTTTGGGCTAATTTAGCAGCAAGGGCTTCATTTAACCCACTGACACCACTTTGTTTCAACGTTCTTCGATAGTCATTGCTAAATGTACGGATCATCGACAAGCCCTCAGCAACAAAATCATAAATTTTCCATTCATTATTACGTTGATAAAGTCGATACGAAACTGGAATATCATTCTCTTTGGTATGAATTTCAGTATCAACCGTCGCATAGACTTTTTTCTTAATGGTTTCACTGGTGTAATCGACCGTTTGGTTATCATACTCTTCTAACAATATAATATAGGTATCGACTAAAACGCCTTTTAATAACAGCATAAATTGGCGCTTTTCGGTATCGTTTGCCTGTCTCCAATACTTACCTAACACGCGTTGGGCAGAGGCTTGGATGTCAACATGCTTTTCAATCACATCACTGAGTGATTGTTTTTTCTGTTCCGCTGACAATGCACTATCAGATGCAATACCTATGATATCTGCCACACCTAATTTAACGCGATCCGTTGGTTCTTGTGCCGCAAAAACTACAGATGGCATCACTAACAACATGACTAAAAAAATTATTGATTTCATTATTTATCCTGACTAAACATATACTTGCTAATTAACTCTTCGATGCTGATTGATGATTCAGTATCAATAAACTCTTCACCATCGCTCATATTGATCTCTGAGCCACCGCTGGCAATTTTAAGAAATCTGTCGCCAATAATACCGGATGTACGAATAGCGGCCACGGAATCATCGGGTACGGTAATCGTATTATCTAATGACACCTTAACGACAGATTCATACGCTTTAGGGTCGTAATTTATTGATTGAATTAATCCAACACGTACACCAGACATTTCAACAAAGGCACCTTCTTTCAAACCTGAAGAATTTTCAAATTTAGCGACTAAGGTATATTGACCACTATTAGAAATAGATGCCCCGCCAATGGTAATAGACATAAAGACCAAGGCCCCGCTCCCGATTAACACAAATAGGCCGACGAGAAAATTGACGTAATTGTTTTTCATTGTTACCTCTAGTTATAGCGCTAATGAGCTAACGATATAGTCACTAAACAACATAATAATTGCACTCATTACCACCGCCTGAGTGGTGCCATTGCTGACCCCCTCTGCGCCCATATTCTTTTGATCCCGGTGTAAATAATAGCCGTAATACAAGGGTATCCACATAATGAATAAACCAAATACCAACGACTTTATTTGGCCGACTAACACATCTTTAAAGCTAATCGTATCCATCACACCTTGAATATACGCACCAGGACTTTCTCCTTGAATGTGTATGCCGACAATATAACCACCGCCAATACCCACCAGGTCAAACACGGCCGTTAGGATAGGCACACAAATCAATGCAGCCAGCAGTCTTGGCAACATTACATAGCGGTAACTGTTAATCGCCATGCAATCAAGCGCATCAAATTGTTGCTCATTACGCATAATGCCAATTTCTGAACAGGTCGCAGACCCTACCCGTGCAATCACCATTAACGCGGTCATCACCGGGCCCAATTCTTTAATCAGGCTCAAGGCTACTGCCGACCCTAATAAATCTACCGAGCCGAATCGCACTAAGGTATCGTAAAACTGCAGTGCCACGACCATACCGGTAAATAATGCTGCCACAATAATGACGATTAACGATCGATTACCAATAAAATATATTTGCTTAATCACTTGCTTAAATGACACCCGCCCAGTGAATAGGCTGCTAACAATGCGCAGTAAAAATAACGTCGCTAAGCCTAAACTATCAATGTTTTTTCGGGTTGCCGCGCCCAATTTACTAACCGAATCAAATAAGGTCGACATCAATTTTTTTCCTTATCTAACAATCGATTAAGGTAAACCTCACCATCATCTCTGTGAGTATTAGGTTGACGGTTGATCATGTGTTGAATGCGTTCATCTGGCGAATTTTTAATCTCATCAACGGTGCCGTTAGCCACCACTTCTCCGGCAAATAATACCACCACGCGATCGGCAATTTTAAACACACTTTCAAGCTCATGAGTCACCACCACTATGGTCATGTTCATCGCATCTCTTAGGGTTAAAATAAGCTCATCCAATTCTACCGCGGTGGTGGGATCAAGCCCTGCAGAAGGTTCATCAAAAAACAGTAACTTAGGGTCCATAATCACGGCCCGAGCTAATCCGGCTCGCTTGAGCATGCCGCCAGACAGCTCAGAGGGCATAAGATGACCAGTGCCAGCCATATTCATTAATTCAAGCTTCATCCGCACCATAATATCAATGGTTTGAGTATCTAAAGCGGTATTTTGCTCTAAGGGTAGCCTGACATTATCGGCCACCGTCAATGAACTGAGCAGTGCGCCGCCTTGGAACGCCACGCCCATTTTTTGACGTAAGTTGCGTAATGGCTTATTTTTGGCCGTAAAAATATTCACACCATCAATCATGATAGTGCCTGAAGTCGGGGTTTTAAGCCCAAGCATATGGTTGAACAAGGTGCTTTTTCCTGAGCCAGATCCGCCCATCACCACCAGAATTTCTCCGGGTTTGACCTCTAAATTGACATCTTTGAGTACATGGGTGTCGCCATATTGGGCAAACAAATGTTCTACGGTAATGATTGGTTTAACCATTGTTACTCACAGCTGCTACTGAATCTACTAAGTTAAATACTGTGTTTAACCGAGTTAATTGCAGTACTTGAAGAGGGGAACCGTTGGCACCAGCTATATGAAACTCAGTGTCGTTTTCTCTGGCTTCATTGAACGCCTCAACCAGTGACGCCATACCTGAGCTGTCGATATATTGCAGATGGGTAAAGTCGACAATGATGTTATTTTTACTCTTAATTAATTTTATAATGTCGAGTTTGATACTGCGCGAATTGTTCAGATCCACTTCACCATAAAGCTTAATCACTTGGTAATTGTTCTGTGTTTCAATTTCAATATTCATTTTATATCACTTAAATTTAACCGTCAGTTCTAACCAATTGCCTTTACCTTTATGCGGGATAAGTCGTACTTTCTCTGCCACATAATGGATCAGGCAAAGGCCTAATCCACCGGGTTTACATAAATCATTTTCTGTCGGTGTTAATTGCTTGTCAGTAATCTGCGAACACACATCTTTAATCACAAATAGCGCATGATCATCATGACTGCTAATCACTAGTTCTAAACAGCCTTTGCTCGACATGTGGTAACCATGACGAATAACATTGGCGCAAGCCTCATCAACGGCTAATACGATTTCATTGACTTTACCTTCGCTAAAAGGAAAGTCGCGGCAAGCATCTATCACAAATCCGCGAATATTTTTTAATTCACTCGTACAAGAGGAAAACGTTTTGATGTTTGACATTGGCTAGTCCGTTATCTCGAAATGAGTTTTGTCGTCTACTTTTTTGTCATCTATTGGTTTGTCGTCTATCGGTTTATCGTCTACTGCTTGGTTATTTAATGGTTTGGTCTCTAACGTTTTAATATCTAAAGGTTGTTCATCTACTAATTCGTTATCAAGTGGTTCGTCACCTAATAGTTCGTCATCAAGCTCCATGTCAAACTCTAAGTCAAACTCATCAGTCTCAATCTCATCGGTCTGGCCATCATTGACCAAGTGCGCATCCCGTTGCAGATAGACATCTTTAACATAGCCATAAGGATCTAACGACCCATCTAATATGGGTTCATATTGCTGAAATTCAATCCTACTGTCTAAACCTTCTACTACAAATTTACCGGCTCTTTGCTCAAATGAAAGAATAGATAAAGGATAGACAAAAATATCAACAAAATCACCGACGGTATTGCGTGCCGTGCTGGCGCCATAAACAGGCCACATAATATAAGGCCCATTACCGATCCCCCATGCACCAAATGTTTGCGCAAAGGTCTCTTCTTTCTTAGGTAATCCCATGCCAGTGGCGGGGTCAAAAATACCGACAAGACCAATTGTTGTGTTCAATACAAATCGTAACACTGTGCTGCCACTGTCGGTCACTTTACCTTGTAGAAGATTGTTCACGGCGTAGAGTGGTTCGCTTAAATTCGATAGCAGGTTCGTCACACCATTTCGGATAGAATGAGGAACATATTCATAACCTTCGGCGGCGGGTTTTAGCAGATGTTTATCCATTATCTGGTAATTGAAATACCAACTTTTTCGATTAACCGATTCTAGTGGATCACCCGGTGTGGAGGTGCTAGCACATCCACTTAAAAACAGTAGCGTGAACATAATAACTAATAGTCGACCCATTACTGCCACCCATTCCTCCGGCTTTTATTCAAAAGTATCTGCTCTCTATATTGGTATTGAGCACAACATTTACTATCGTTTACGATACTCAAGATTGGAAATATAACATTAAAACCACTGAAACCATTAATACAAGTTTGATTGATCGTTCAAAAATAACTTATGTCGTGATCGAATCAGCTAAATGACCCACCTTATCCATTAAGGTATGGCTTAACATGCTCGTTGATCGTTTGTTGATGACTAGTTGGTTGATGACGGGTTGTTGATGATGGGTTGTTGATAACCGATTGTTAATAACTTAACGCGCATAAGTGCTGCAGATCATTACAAGCCATTATTAATCATTTGTTTAATTTTATCAGCCTTAACGAAATGATCTAATTGATGAGTCTGGATCCACCATGTCGCCGCTTCCATCAGTAGCTCAGGATTATCATTTTTATTGGCAAAAAAAGCATAAAATGACAACCCCACATTATCGCCTTTACTGGCAATTTTTTTATCACAAACGTCGATAATTTTAGCTCTTAATTTATCTCTCATCATTTATCTCTCATCATTTATCTCGGATAGTTTGTCTCGGATAGTTTGTCTCGGATAGTGTATAGCCATCAGCAGATGGTGTTTATAGGATATTGCCATCGCAAAAAAATATCTGCTGATATTTTAAAAAGTGGTATATCACGGTCAATTCTTCGTTAGCGTCGCGCCCAAAAAGCTACCGCCGCAGTTATGACAGCTATAAAATCGACATTAACTTATGGAACATAATTGCAGTCATACTCAAGGCTATTGATTGTGTTTGATTTTAGCACTCTGCTTAATTATCCATTCAGCCTGCTTGATCACCTGCAGGCAGTTCTCCCGAGGTGAGCCAATTGCAGATATAGCGGTTACGCCCTCGAGTAGTATTATCAATATTGAAACCAAATCGTCATCAGAAATACCGTCATGCTGTAAGCGTTGAGTAAGGTCAACTCGCATTCGCTGCTTGTGCTCCAAGACGAAATTCTCGATACGTGAGTGCTTACCCTTATATTCTGCTAAAGCGTGCATGTAAAAGCAGCCATGACTAGCCTCTTTCTCTAACCAGTTCAGCAATGAATAAAACGGGATCAGTGCATGGAAGTGAGATGTATTTAAGCGCGCTAATCTAGCAAAATCTTGAAAGTAGCGAGACTCACGTTCACCCATAATGCATAGAACTAAGTCTTCCTTGGACGGGAAGTGCTTATAGAGCGTTCTCTGCGTTGTCCCTGCTTTTGAAGCTATCCTTGCAACACCTGTGCGATGAAAACCCTCTTCATAAAATAACTTTTCAGCGGTGTGCATTATATCATTTTTTTTTGACAATTTTCGCCTCTACATGCAAGTATAGTGACCACTATACAACGAATACCATTCTATAGGAAAGATGTGCTAATGATGAATAAAACAATGAAAGCCGTTGTGACCATGGGCAGTGGCGGAATGGAGCAACTGGTCTATAAAGATGTCCCCATTCCAGAACTGCAAGCAAATGAAGTTCTCGTTCGTGTGCTCGCAGCGGGTGTGAACAACACCGAAATTAATACCCGTTTAGGCTGGTATTCTGCCAAGGTGAGTGAGTCAACCAATAATATGGCCGACAACGTGGATCAACAAGCGTTAGCTGATGGAGGCTGGAATGCGGCAACACCATTTCCGCTGATCCAGGGAACAGATTGTTGTGGTGAGGTCTTAAAAACAGCAGAGAACCACGATCAACATCTTGTTGGCAAGAGAGTGTTAATTCGACCTTGTATCCGGGTAAATGGATTTGATTCGTTGGACAATATCTGGATGGCATCTGACTTTGATGGTGCATTCGCCCAATACGTGAAAGTGCGGGCTACAGAAGTTTTCCCTATTGATTCAACATGGCAAAATGATGAATTGGCGAGCATACCGTGTGCTTACGGCACCGCAGAAAACATGCTTCATAGAGCACAGGTTATCCAAGGTGAGCGAGTGTTAATTATGGGAGCCTCTGGCGGCGTAGGTTCAGCGGCTGTTCAGTTAGCGAAACGTCGAGGCGCGCACATCATTGCGGTCGCATCATTAAAAAACCATGCCCAGCTGAAAAAAATGGGCGCAGATAGTGTCTTTGATCGTGAGGCAAATCTCGTTAAGGAGTTGGGTGAATCATCAATAGATGTCGTTATTGATAATGTGGCCGGTGATAAGTTCGGCCGTGCTCTGCAAATATTAAAACGCGGTGGACGCTTGGTGACTTCAGGAGCTATAGCTGGACCGATTGTGTCATTAGACCTTCGCCAACTCTATTTAAAAGATATTGGGTTGATCGGTACAACGGCATGGGATGAACCCGTGTTCCCCAACCTAATAAGGTACATTGAAAACAATGAAATAAAACCTTTGGTCGCAAGAACATATGCTTTGGAAAATATTGTAGAAGCTCAAACTGAGTTTTTGAAAAAACAGCATTTTGGCAAATTCGTCCTACTGCCAAGCTAATTTATCGCTAGTGTTAACCCGCTATTGCTAACCCGCTAGTGTTAAACAAGAATGCAACGCACTTCTCGCTGGTACTATACGGCTGTGTATTTGCTGATTAAGATGGTTAATCGCAGGGCCAATTACCGACTAATACCGATAGCTAATCAATCAGCCTGCTACACAGCAATCCGGCCGCGCTACTCAAGAGATCCTTAACAGCATCTATGCTTAACGCCAGCATATAGATCACGGTATTGGTCTTGTTTAGGCTGATATTTGATATAATCATTCTAAGAAAATTGTACCTGATAGCCTACCCAAAGATGTTGATTGTCTTAAGCAATGCTTGCTTAAGACGCTTGCGGCTAAAGCGAATGGGCTAACACCATTCGATAACATTTAACCCTGCTTAGAGCTATTATCCTACCCAAACTGCGATCTCAACAGCCTCTTTCCCTGGTGCATTAATCTAGGCAAGACGTCGTTCGCCAGACGCTGACTATTGATTTTATATCGCTGCTGTTTTAGTGAACAGTCACCAGTGTGATCTGGCAAACATTTTTAGCTTTTTTATGAATAAACCTCCACATTCTTAATATAGATCAATTAAGCCTATTCTCATTCTTTTAGTATGACCGCGAAAATAAGCACTACATATATATGTAGTGATTATTCATTTTTATACAACAAAAATGCAACCTCTACAACATGTTGCAGAAAATAGTCGTTTCGATGGGAGATTTAATGAGTAAGCAACAACTTGATTTGAATCGCAGGTCTTTACTAAAAGCCATCACTATTGGTGGTACAGCAAGTGTCGCGATTGCCGCAACTGGCATGAATATTGCTAATGCAACAGAAAAAAGTGCTAGCACTTCTCGCACTAAAGGCTATCAAGAAACAACTCACATTCGCAATTATTACGATAGCTTACGCGGCTAGTTTAGGAGAATTTAAGCGATGAAATTAACTCGCAAATCAATCACGGCTCCTACCAATGAAGCTTCAAACAAGCTTGGTATTAATCGTCGTCAATTTATGAAGCAAATGAGTGTTGCCACCGGCGGTATTGCGGCAGCATCAATGATGGGCACTGGCATGATCCGTCGTGCTGAAGCCAAAGATGTGCCCCACAATGCACCCACTGAAATCAAACGTACTGTATGTAGTGCGTGTGCCGTAGGGTGTGGTGTATATGCCGAAGTACAAAATGGCGTGTGGACTGGTCAAGAGCCTGCATTCGATCACCCATTTAACAATGGTGGACATTGCGCTAAAGGTGCGGCATTACGCGAACATGGTCACGGTGAAAAACGCCTTAAATACCCAATGAAATTGGTCGGCGGCAAGTGGAAAAAAATATCTTGGGAGCAAGCTTTTAACGAAGTAGGCGACAAGATGACGGATATTCGTAAAGAGTCAGGTCCTGATTCGATCTACTTTATGGGTAGCGCTAAGTTTTCGAACGAAGGCTGCTACATGTATCGCAAATTTGCCGCCATGTGGGGCACGAACAACATCGACCATTGTGCTCGTATTTGTCACTCTACCACGGTAGCCGGTGTTGCTAACACTTGGGGTTACGGTGCGCAAACTAACTCTTTTAATGATATTCAAAATGCCAATGCAATCTTCTTTATCGGTGCTAACCCTGCAGAGGCGCATCCGGTTGCAATGCAACATATCATGATCGCAAAAGAGAAAAACAACGCTAAATTAATCGTTGTCGATCCTCGCTTTACCCGTACTGCTGCACACGCAGACCTACATTGTGGCCTACGTCCTGGTACTGACATTCCGTTTATCTACGGGATGTTATGGCACATCTTTGAAAATGGTTGGGAAGATAAAACCTTTATTAAAGAACGTGTTTTCGAAATGGAATCCATTCGTGCAGAAGCCAAGAAGTTCCCACCTAAAGAAGTGGCCAGTGTCACAGGTTGTAGCGAAGAAGAAGTTTACCAAGCCGCTAAACTAATGGCTGATAACCGTCCAGGTACCGTTATTTGGTGTATGGGTGGTACTCAGCATCACGTGGGTAATGCTAACACACGTGCTTATTGTATTTTACAGCTTGCGCTTGGCAACATGGGTGTCTCAGGTGGTGGTACTAACATCTTCCGTGGTCACGATAATGTACAAGGCGCGACTGACTTAGGTTTATTATTCGATAATCTACCGGGTTACTACGGTTTAACCTCTGGCGCATGGGAACATTGGACCAATGTCTGGAGCCTAGATTTAGATTGGGTTAAATCACGCTTTGATCAAAACAAATATTTAGGCCGTGTACCAATGAATACCCCGGGTATTCCATGTTCTCGCTGGCACGATGGTGTGTTAGAAACGCCTGAGCATTTAGCTCAGAAAGACCGTGTGCGTATGGGCTTCTTCTGGGGACAATCGGTTAACACTGAAACTCGTCAGGCTGATGTACGTGATGCACTAGACAAGATGGACACTGTGGTAGTGGTTGATCCATTCCCAACCATGGCAGCAGTTATGCACCGTCGTCAAGATGGCGTGTACTTGTTACCTGCAACGACTCAATTTGAAACAGAGGGTTCAGTCTCTAACTCTGGTCGTAGCCAACAATGGCGTGAAAAAGTGATCGAGCCATTATTTGAATCGAAAACTGACCTTGAAATCATGTACCGCTTATCGCAAAAGCTGGGCTTTGATAAAGAGTACACCAAGCGTATCGCTAAAGATTCAAGCGACATGTTGGTGATAGAAGACATTACTCGCGAAATTAACCGTGGTATGTGGACTATTGGTATGACGGGCCAAAGCCCTGAGCGTATTAAGCAACACACCCAAAACTGGGGCTTATTCAGCAATAAGACCCTAGAAGCTGCCGGTGGCGAAGTAAAAGGTGAAACCTACGGTTTACCTTGGCCATGTTGGGGAACACCAGAACAGAAACATCCAGGTACTCAAATTTTGTATGACACAAGTAAACATGTGTCAAAGGGTGGTGGTAACTTCCGCGCCCGTTACGGTGTTGAATACCAAGGAAAAAATCTATTAGCAGAAGATAGCTTCTCTAAAGGTGCAGAAATCCAAGACGGTTACCCTGAGTTCACTTCAGGCATGCTTAAACAGCTTGGCTGGTGGGATGATTTAACGGCTGAAGAGAAACAATATGCTGAAGGCAAAAACTGGAAAACCGATATTTCTGGCGGTATTCAGCGTGTCGCGGTGAAGCATGGTTGTAGCCCTTATGGTAACGCTAAAGCGCGTTGTATCGTGTGGAATTTCCCCGATCAAGTGCCTATCCACCGTGAACCCTTGTATACCCCGCGTCGTGACTTAGTCGCTAAATATCCCACTTACGATGATATGCAAGTTCACCGTTTACCGACCTTATATAAATCAATTCAACAGCATGATAGTTCTATTAAATATCCTTTAATACTGACTTCTGGCCGTTTAGTTGAGTATGAGGGCGGTGGTGAAGAGTCGCGTTCTAACCCTTGGTTGGCAGAATTACAGCAAGAAATGTTTGTTGAAATTAACCCAGCGGATGCAGCGGATCGCGGACTACGCGATGGTGACTCAATATGGTTAGAAGGCGCTGAAGGTGGACGCATTAAGATTAAGGCCATGGTAACGCCACGCGTTAAGCCTGGTGTGACTTGGATGCCTTATCACTTTGCCGGTGTCATGCATGGCGAAAGTTTAGCGGCTAACTACCCAGAAGGCACAGTGCCTTACGTTATTGGTGAATCTGCTAACACGGCATTGACTTATGGTTATGACCCTGTAACTCAAATGCAGGAAACCAAGGCATCGCTTTGTCAGATTGAAAAAGCGTAATTGCAGTTAAGCGAGGAGAATTGCCAATATGGCTACAATGAAATTTTTATGTGATACCAAGCGCTGCATCGAATGTAACGGTTGTGTCACAGCTTGTAAAAACGAAAACGACTCTGCTTTAGAGTGGGGTATTCAACGTCGTCGCGTGGTGACACTGAACGACGGTGTTCCTGGTGAAGTGTCTATCTCAGTCGCATGTATGCATTGTACCGATGCACCTTGTATGGCGGTGTGTCCGGCAGATTGTTTCTACCGTACCGAAGACGGCATCGTGCTACACAACAAAGATACGTGTATCGGTTGTGGTTATTGCTTCTATGCCTGCCCATTTGGTGCGCCGCAGTTCCCGCAAAAGAGTACTTATGGTGGCCGCGGCAAAATGGATAAATGTACCTTCTGTGCCGGTGGCCCAGAAGAAGATCATTCAGAAGCTGAGCATCTAAAATACGGTTCAAACCGTATCGCAGAAGGTAAATTACCCATGTGTGCCGAGTTATGTGCGACTAAGGCATTACTTGCGGGCGACGCTGGCATAGTATCTGACATTTATCGTCAGCGCATGGCAGCACGTGGTAATCCCAATGCAATTTGGGGTTACGATCCTAAAACAGGCGAAATAATCTAATCAGAGCATGGGCTGCGACCTTGTTCGCAGCCATTTTAAGGAGTGACAATGTTAACGTTAATGTTAAACAAATCATTGCGCAGGATATTTGCTCTGTTGGTTCTGTGTATGGGATTGGGGTTGGCTACAGTGCCTGTGTATGCCGCCGATGAACAATCAAGCCAGCAACAAGCAAAGTCGATGACCAGTGATGCCGATCTCTGGCGTGCAATAAAAGCCGGTGAATCAGGCTACAGCACATATAAAGGTGTAGATGCTGATATTCTAATAAATGTCGCGGGTAATGAAGGCAAAATATTACGAAATACTTATCTAAAACCGTTACTAGGCCTAGCTTTTGTCGGGGTTTTTGTAGCCTTTTTAGTCTTTTACTTTGTTAATGGTCCATCTACACTGAGTAAAGGCTTTTCCGGCAAAATGGTCTTTCGTTGGAGCAAAGCGGATCTTTGGTTGCATTGGATTATGGCCGTATCGTGCCTAATCATGATGTTAACTGGTTTGGTCATTATGCTTGGACGCCATTTCTTAGCCCCGTATGTCGGCGACGATATTTGGGCAGGAATAATCGCCTTTAGCAAGTTTAGCCACGATTGGTCTAGCCCCATTTTTATGGTGTCTTGGCTGTTGTGTATCATCAAGTGGATGCCACTGCAAACCGTTAAGCTGTATGATTTAAAATGGTTTTTAGTGGTCGGTGGCTACATTAACTTTGGCCCGTTTAAAGGCAAACACCCAGACAGTGGGTTTGCTAACGCGGGTGAAAAAATGTGGTTCTGGAGCTTAGCTATTTTCGGTCTTTGCATCAGTGTTTCGGGGATAATGTTAGTCTTCCCTATGCTCGATTTACCACGTGAGCTGTCAATGCTCGCACTCCTTGTGCATGGCGTAAGTGCGGTGATTATTGTCGCGTTTACCATAGTGCATATTTGGATGGCGACCGTACTCAGTGAAGGCGGTATGGAGTGTATGGTGTCGGGCTATTGCGACGAAAACTGGGCTTCGCAGCACCACAACCTTTGGTACGACGAAATTAAAGCCAATGGCACGTTAAAATACAAAGAGTAAACCTGTAATACTAGTGTTAACACACGCGTTTATTGCAGAAATAAAACACCTTGTCAGGTTACTGGCAAGGTGTTTTTTATGACAAGACCTAATGGTTTTACTTCAAATAGAGAGTGAATATAAGATGAATTTAATCAATTGCTTAAAATGTTTTCATTGGTCGATCGGTTCAATAAACTATATTAATTGGAAGTTAGCCTGTTGCTAGAGCACAAACATGTTACTTGGGCGTAACTCATCTTCTGACTTGGTGACATCTGTGAATAACCATATTCGATCTAGCATCTTAGCTTTACTAAGAGCAACGATAACCCTTTTTAGGTACAAAAAAAGTTTACAGAAGTTATAACACTTAACTGTAAACTTTTAATTTAAACTATTGTTGTTATTGATTTAAATTATCAAACTTAACAAATATTAGTCTCTGGTAAACGTCAGAACGGAATATCGTCATCCCAGCCTTCATCCAAATCTGGAGTGAAGTTTTGTTGTGGTTGTGGTGCTGGGCGCTGTGCTGGGGCATTTTGTGGTTGGAAATTACCCTGTGGTGCAGCGGCTGGCTTTGGTGCATACGCTGGAGCGGCTTGTTGCGCTGGTGCCGGTTGTTGCTGGTAACCACCTTGCTGGCCAGCATCTGGTTGAGCTTGGTAAGCAGGTGCAGTTTGATTATATTGTGCTTGTGGCGGACGAGCTTGAGGTGCTGGCGCGGGACGAGACTGTTGTTGTCCCATCTTTTGTCCAGGGTTTTGCCCCGAGTTCTGTCCTTGCCCCTGATATTGACCTTGACCACCACTGGCGTTATCACCACCCGAGTTACGGCTGTCTAACATTTGCATTTCCATGGCGTTGATTTCAGTTTTATAGCGGTCTTGACCGGTAGTCTGATCTTGCCATTTATTGGTTTGCAATTTGCCTTCTAAATAAACTTTAGAGCCTTTCTTTAAGTACTCGCCTGCAATTTCCGCAAGACGACGATACATTACAATGTTGTGCCACTCGGTCCGCTCTTGCGTTTGACCTTGCTGGTCTTTCCACGACTCACTTGTCGCTACGGTAAAGTTAGCTACGGCATTGCCATTTGGCATGTAACGAACCTCAGGGTCTTTACCTAAGTTACCTACCAAAATGACTTTATTCACACCACGACTGGCCATCGAAATCTCCTGAGATTTTTATCTGTTTACTTATCTGAATACTAAGCTTAGCGATCAATACGATCTAATCCACAGAGCCTAACACAGCTCGCGCTTCGCTTAAATTGAATTTATCATCGACCTTTAAATAAGCCGCTTTCTCTTCGAGTACCACAATGGCTTCAACGACGCCAATTAACTGCGACAATTTGCTGGCCATATTTTGTGCATCGGATTTATCTTTTACTGTAGCTTCAAGGGTATAGCTTTTCAATAGTACAGGTTTTTGCATGCCTATGGTCAAGAATAACCACACACACATCAGTCCTAGTGCGACAAAAAACACCCCGGATGCGCCGACGAGTTGATAGGCTCCGCCGCCTAACATGCCGCCGCAAAAGGCACCTAAAAACTGGCTGGTCGAATACACGCCCATGGCCGAACCTTTATCACCGACAGGACAAAACTTAGCAATTAAACTCGGTAGTGATGCTTCAAGGTAGTTAAAGCCGGTGAAAAATAATACTACGGCGCCACTGAGCACCCAAATATTATCAGCATAAAACCCCATCATGCCAAGTGACACCATCATGATCATCAACGACAATTGGAACATGGTTTTGGTGTTGTTGCGTTTAACCCCAATGATGATCAGCGGCACCATTAAGAAAAAGGCCCCAACAAACGCGGGAAAGTACAGCATCCAATGTTTTTCTTTGACTAAACCAGCATCAACCAAATCTAATGGTAAGGCGACAAACACCGCGGTGAGCACTAAATGCAGAATAAAAATGCCTGCATCTAAGCGAAATAATTGTGGGTCTAACAACATACGCTTGAGTTTTGTCGGGGTTGCTACCGTATCGCCTCTAGGCGCTTGGCTAATTGGATTGGGCACAAAAAACTGCACGATTAACATACCCAATACGGCTAATACTGCGGTTAACAAAAACAACCCTGTTAAGCCTAAATACTGCGCCACAATCGGTCCGACTAATAATGACAAGGCGAATGAAAAACCAATACACATGCCAATGACGGCCATCACTTTAGTGCGTTGTTCGTCTCGGGTTAAATCGGCGGCAAGGGCTAACACGGCTGCAGCAATGGCTCCCATACCTTGTACTGCACGGCCAAATACCACGCCATAAATGTGGTCCGACGATGCGGCGATTAAACTACCAATCGCAAACAAGACTAAACCACCGAGAATAATCGGCTTACGTCCGTATTTGTCGGACAAAATACCCATAGGGATCTGTAAAAAAGCCTGGGTTAATCCATAAGCACCAATGGCAATACCTACCCACAGCGGTGAAAAGCCTTCTAAATGCTGACCATACAGCGCGAAGACAGGCATAATCATAAACAATCCCATCATTCGTAAACCAAACACTCCGGCTAACGAAAATGCGACCTTTTTCTCCAAACCTGACAGTCCATTACTGGCCATGCGGTGCCCTTTGATAAGTGATTCAACAATATTATGAGCTGCGCATATTATCACAGCGACATAAATTAGCTCAAAAGGAAATCACAGTTTTTGATATAAGATGTTTTATGGGTGCACGTTAAACCTTAGGTCTGTTCGATGCGTATCTTAAAACCACCATAGACAAAATTGATATGAAGTCCGCCAATAAACTATGCGATACTGATTGCTGTTTTGTTTTACACAAGTCATAGAGCGAGTCGATGGATAAAATTGAAATACGCGGTGCCCGAACCCACAATCTTAAGAACATCAATCTAACCATACCCCGTGACAAACTTATTGTGATAACAGGGTTATCCGGTTCAGGAAAATCATCATTAGCCTTCGATACCTTGTATGCAGAAGGTCAACGTCGTTATGTCGAATCGCTGTCGGCCTATGCGCGTCAATTCTTGAGCATAATGGAAAAGCCCGATGTTGATCATATTGAAGGCTTAAGTCCTGCCATTTCAATTGAACAAAAATCAACCTCACACAATCCGCGCTCCACCGTCGGTACCATTACCGAAATCTATGACTATTTACGTTTATTATTTGCCCGTGTGGGTGAGCCTCGTTGCCCAACGCATAACCAGCCTTTATCGGCGCAAACGGTCAGCCAAATGGTTGATAGAGTATTAGCCTTACCAGCAGACAGCCGCCAAATGCTGCTTGCACCGGTGGTAAACGATCGTAAAGGCGAGCACGTTAAGCTGCTTGAAAGCTTATCGGCACAAGGCTATATCCGTGCTCGTATTGACGGTGAAGTGTGTGACTTAACCGATCCTCCAACATTAGATTTACACATCAAACACACCATTGAGGTGGTTGTCGATCGTTTCAAAGTTCGCGAAGACATGAAACAGCGCTTAGCGGAGTCGTTTGAAACGACTTTAGAACTGTCTGGTGGTATCGCTAAAATTGCCAGTATGGAAGATAACAATATTGAAGAGCTGATATTCTCGGCTAATTTTGCCTGTCCACATTGTGGCTATTCGATGGCAGAACTTGAGCCACGAATTTTCTCATTTAACAATCCGGCTGGCGCGTGCCAAACCTGTGACGGTTTAGGCGTGCAGCAATTTTTTGATCCAGAACGCGTCATTACCAATACCGAATTGTCGCTGGCTGGCGGGGCTATTCGCGGTTGGGACAGACGTAACTTTTATTATTTCCAAATGCTCAGTTCACTGGCCGAGCACTATAAATTTGACGTCGAACAGCCATTTGAAGCCCTTAGCGACAAAATCAAAAAAATAGTCCTGTATGGGTCTGGCAAACAAAGCATCGCCTTTAAATACATTAATGACCGCGGCGACGTAGTGGTGCGTAATCATCCGTTTGAAGGCATTTTAAATAATATGGACCGCCGCTACCGCGAAACCGAAAGTAACTCGGTACGCGACGAACTGTCTAAGTTTATTAATATGCAACCTTGTAACAGCTGTGGCGGCTCGCGCTTACGTGAAGAAGCCCGCAACGTGTTTATTGGCGAACTCAATTTACCCCAGCTAACAATGTGGTCGATTGGCGAAACCAAACAATACTTCGATACGGTCGTGTTTGAAGGTCAACGGGCCAAAATTGCCGAAAAAATCTTAAATGAGATCAGTCAACGCCTCGGTTTTTTGGTCAATGTAGGCCTTAACTACCTAAGTTTGTCACGCTCAGCCGACAGCTTATCGGGTGGCGAGGCACAACGTATTCGTTTAGCCAGCCAGATTGGTGCTGGTTTAATGGGCGTGATGTACGTGCTTGATGAGCCGTCAATTGGTTTACATCAACGCGACAATGAACGCTTATTACAAACATTAATCCACCTGCGCGATTTAGGTAACACTGTCATTGTGGTCGAACACGATGAAGATGCTATTCGTCTTGCTGATCACATTATTGATATCGGCCCTGGTGCTGGTGTTCATGGCGGTGAAGTCATTTGCGACGGTACCCTAGAAGATATTGTTAACTGTGAAGCGTCTGTCACGGGTCAATATATTTCCGGTAAAAAGCAAATACACATTAGTGACGAGCGCACCCCAATCGATCCGAAAAAGGTAATTGAGTTATTTGGCGCATCGGGTAATAACCTAAGAGATGTTGATTTAACCATTCCAGTGGGATTATTTACCTGTGTTACTGGGGTATCTGGCTCAGGTAAATCGACACTGATTAACGACACCTTCTTTAAAATAGCTCATCATATGCTCAATGGTGCCACCGTTGACGAACCCGCGCCCTACAAAAGCATTAAAGGCATGGATCATTGCGACAAAGTAGTCGATATCGATCAAAGCCCGATTGGCCGCACGCCACGATCTAATCCTGCCACTTATACGGGTATTTTCACCCCAATACGTGAGCTATTTGCTGGCACACAAGAATCGCGCACCCGGGGTTATCTGGTAGGTCGATTTTCGTTTAACGTCAAAGGCGGTCGCTGTGAAGCCTGCCAAGGTGATGGCTTAATTAAAGTTGAGATGCATTTTTTACCAGACGTATACGTGCCTTGTGATGCTTGTAAAGGTAAGCGCTATAACCGCGAAACCTTAGAAGTAAAATACAAAGGCAAGAACATTCACGAAGTGCTGCAAATGACGGTTGAAGATGCTCGTGGCTATTTTACTGCTATTCCATCAATAGCACGTAAACTGCAAACCTTAATGGATGTAGGCTTGTCGTACATTCGTTTAGGCCAAAGTGCAACCACCTTGTCTGGCGGTGAAGCCCAACGGGTTAAATTAGCTAAAGAGTTGTCTAAACGCGACACGGGTAAAACCTTGTATATTTTGGATGAACCGACTACCGGCCTGCACTTTGCCGACATTCAACTATTGTTAGAAGTATTGCATCGCTTAAAATCTCACGGCAACACTGTGGTGGTGATTGAGCATAATTTAGATGTGATTAAAACGGCAGACTGGATTATCGATTTAGGCCCTGAAGGTGGTGCTGGCGGCGGAATGATTTTAGCCACCGGCAGCCCAGAAGATATCGCAGAGCATCCAGAGTCGCATACGGCCAGATTCTTAAAGCCCAAGCTTGCGTTACACAACAAACGGGTAAAGGCGAAAAAAGCCCAATCCGAGGCTTAGATCAACGACCAAGCCTTAAGCGAATAAGAGGAGATAACACACCATGTTTACTGCTCAAATTCGCCTTAAGGTGACCGGTTTTAGCCTATTATGCAGCTTATTAATTGGCTGTAGCCAAACACCGCGCCAATGCTCACCTAATATCACTACCACCTGGCCCGATGCCAATCAACAAGTCACCCAAGACATATCCATCTTAACCTCTGCGAAATTTCAAGGCCGCAAGACTGCCACACACGGTGCGCGTCTCACTCAAGACTACTTAATAAAGCGGTTTACTGAGATGGGATTACAACCTTGGCAGCCAACATTTGCAGTACCGTTTAGCTATCAGCATCAATTTTCGACCGTCTCTGGGGTTAATATCATCGCCACCATTGCGGCAAAAACCCACTCCACTCGATGGCGAGTGATCACCGCGCATTATGATCATTTAGGTCAAACGGCACGCAACATGTATCCGGGAGCAGATGATAACGCCTCAGGTATTGCCGGAATGATGGCCATTGCCGCCCAATGGCAACGCAATCCGCCGTTAGATGATGTCAATGTAATGATTGTTGCCACCGATGCTGAGGAACCCGGTTTGTATGGCAGCGATGCCTTGGTGGCGTTGTTACAACAACAACCACAGATGGACATTGAATTAAGCATTAACTTAGACATGATAGGTCACCCAGACCGCCGCAGGGCAATCTACATGGAAGGTCAACACAATCTGGCTGATTTTGCACTTATCGAGCCAGGGTTGATGCAGCAAAATCAATTGT
This sequence comes from Shewanella sp. S1-49-MNA-CIBAN-0167, assembly GCF_040310145.1. Classification (NCBI taxonomy): domain Bacteria; kingdom Pseudomonadati; phylum Pseudomonadota; class Gammaproteobacteria; order Alteromonadales; family Shewanellaceae; genus Shewanella; species Shewanella sp. S1-49-MNA-CIBAN-0167. The sequence goes on from NZ_JBEOPO010000013.1 coordinate 47,479, forward strand.
GTATCCGTACTCATCACACGAGGTTGTTAAGTGGGCGGATGAGAAAAAGTGATTGGCTAAGGGCATCAGACCATTATGCATTCCATAAGGCAGGTTACTCTTGGGTGTATTTTGGCGTACCACCCCATGCACAATACCACACGCCAGACGACACAATAAGCACCTTAGACATCGACTTTGTTGTGGCAGTAGCTGAAACAGTGTATCAAATGCTCAGTATAGATAAACTGACTAAGGCCCCATAAATCACCTAATTCACAGTAACAATTGTTCATATTTCAACCAATTAACAAATACTAAAAATCAAGAATCAGGCCAATATTAACCTCGAATAGGCAAATTAATGTTTATTTTCAGTTTTTACGTGGTCAACACGCATAGTTGCTGCTATAATACGCCCCCTTATATCGGCGCGGGAAATCGACACGGGGTTGATTTTCTGTCTGTGAAACTTTAGCACGAGCTTCCGAACTTCGTGCGCATCCACAAGGCTACAACTCAATGTCATCTGAAAAAACTTTCCGCGAACTCGGCCTGTCTGAGTCTTTGTTGCGTTCGCTTGACGACTTAGGTTATGAAAACCCAACGCCAATTCAAGCGGCGAGTATCGACCCGCTTATGGCTGGTAAAGATATTATCGGTCAAGCACAAACCGGTACCGGTAAAACAGGTGCGTTTGCCCTGCCTTTACTAAACAAAATCGACATGAAAATCAATGCCCCACAGATTTTAGTGTTAGCACCAACCCGTGAATTAGCGGTTCAAGTTGCCGAAGCATTTGGTAGCTACGCTAAACACATGAAAGGCTTCCACGTACTACCGATTTACGGTGGTCAAAGCATGCAACAACAGTTAAACGCCCTTAAGCGTGGACCACAAGTGATTGTCGGTACACCAGGTCGTGTAATGGATCACATGCGCCGTGGCACATTAAAGCTAGATGGCCTAAAAGCCTTAGTATTAGATGAAGCCGACGAAATGCTAAAAATGGGCTTTATCGACGATATCGAATGGGTATTAGAGCACAAGCCAGCTGATAGCCAACTTGCCTTATTCTCGGCCACTATGCCTGAGCAAATTAAGCGTGTTGCTGCTAAGCACTTAAACAATCCAGTGAACATCAGCATAGCCTCAAGCCAGGCAACTGTTGAGTCTATCGATCAGCGTTATGTGCAAGTATCACAGCACAACAAACTAGAAGCGTTAGTACGTGTATTAGAAGTTGAAAATACTGAAGGTATCATCATCTTCGTTCGTACTCGTAACAGCTGTGTTGAATTAGCTGAAAAATTAGAAGCCCGTGGTTATGCTTCATCACCATTACATGGTGACATGAATCAACAAGCTCGTGAGCGTGCTGTTGAGCAGCTTAAGCGCGGCAAGTTAGACATTTTAATCGCGACAGATGTTGCGGCACGTGGCCTAGACGTTGAACGTATTGGACACGTAGTAAACTACGATATTCCTTATGATTCAGAAGCATATGTTCACCGCATCGGTCGTACCGGTCGTGCTGGTCGTGCTGGTATGGCGATTTTGTTTGTGACCAATCGTGAAATGCGCATGTTACGCACTATCGAACGCGCCACTAACAGCCGTATTTCGCCAATGAAAGTACCTAGCCCAGAGTCAGTTGCAGAGCGTCGTTTATCTCGTTTAGGTGAGCAAATCCAAGAGACCATTAATGGTGACTTAGATTTCATGAAAAATGCCGTTGCTGAATTATGCCAACAGCTTGAAGTTGATACTGATTTATTGGCTGCTGCTTTGTTGAAACAAGTACAGCAAGAGCGCCCTCTACAATTACCGACAATTACAGAGCGTCAGCGTGATTCACGTGACGAGCGCGGAAACGATCGTAATGACCGTAATAGCAGCGACCGTCCACGTCGTGAACGCAGTGACCGTGGCGAACGTAGTAGCCGTCCAGCACCAAATAGTTTTGGTGATGCAGAAGGCTTAAAAGATAATCCAGACGTGAAAATGAATCGTTATGTTATCGATGTTGGTCGTGAAAATGGCGTAGGTGTAGGTAACATCGTTGGCGCGATTGCTAACGAAGCGAACATCGATAGCCGTTTCATTGGTCAAATTCAATTATTTGATCAAGTCACAACCGTTGATTTACCTGACGGAATGCCTAAAGACATCCTTTCACACCTTAGAAAAGTGCGTGTTTGTGGTCGTCCTTTAAACATTCGTGAAGCCGGTGATGAAGTCTTTGCTGATACGACTCGCGGCGCAGGTGCTCCACGTCGTCCGCGCACAGATCGTGCTCGCAGTGATCGCCCACGTAAGCCTCGTGACAACGGCTAATCATTCTGTTGAATGACATAAAAAATGGAGCCTAAGGGCTCCATTTTTGTTTTCTATTCTAATGACAAAATAAGTCTAAACATCATTAGCATCCATTAACTTGGCGATTATCTTTTTAATATCACTATTCTTAGGTTCTAGGTTCTAGGTCGCTATGCGGCTAGATGCTATAGCAAGAGCCTAGATCGCTTCGCTGCTAGGACGCTGCGCGGCTAGATGCTATAAAATCTTAGCAGCGAAGCTGTCCCTATTCCTGAGATAACAAGCGGTGACGAGAGAGATTAATAGATGACAAGCCAAGAGCCTAGGTGCTAGACCGCTTTATCCGTGAGCGCAGCGTTCGCTTGTTATCATTTCCTAGCAGGACGCAGTCCGCCCTAGCAGCGAAGCGACTCTAGCAGTATTGTGCTTTAATGCCCCTAAGCGCCATTGAATTAACAAGGTCACCACTAATGCCACGACAAACCGAAACCAAGTCAGGGTTACTGGGGTAATAAAACCACCTGATAGCTTTAACGCAATAGGTAAAATGCCCCAGAAAAATACCGCAATAGACACAAATATCAGCCCTAAACGGTTATTAATACTTACTTGTTCGCTGTTCAATTTTTGTTATTCCAAGCACTATTTAGGAAGTGAATTTTGCCTGATTAACCTGACAAAGTCTTTATCAAGATATTGCTAAACTAGTCGATGATTGTTCGCATAACAAAAAAGCCTATTTCAACTCACCCTTTCCCGTGGCAAACCCGCTTAATGCAGGTAACATAGCCGCCATAAAAACCCTATACGCCCTTCAACCTAAGGAACATTCGCATGAGTCTTGCTGATTCCGTTCTTGCCGTGAACAATGATTTACCTATCCGTACCGACAAGCCTGTCCACAGTGGCAAAGTTCGCAGTGTTTACTGGTTAACCGATACTGATAGCCGCCGCTTAATTCGCGACAAAGGTTACGATGTACCTGAAGATACGCCACTAGCGATTATGGTGATCAGTGACAGAATTTCTGCTTTTGATTGTATTTTTCATGGCGAAGGTAACTTGCAAGGCATCCCAGGCAAAGGCGCGGCACTCAATGCCATTTCAAACCATTGGTTTAGTTTATTTGCCGAAAATGGCTTAGCTGATAGCCATATCTTAGATATCCCACACCCTTTTGTGTGGATAGTGCAAAAAGCCCGTCCAATTAAAGTGGAAGCCATTTGTCGTCAGTACATTACCGGCTCTATGTGGCGGGCTTATTCAAAAGGTGAACGAGTATTTTGCGGCATCACCCTGCCTGAAGGCTTAAACAAAGATCAAAAACTGTCTGAACTGCTAATCACTCCGTCAACCAAAGGTATTTTAACCGGCATTCCAGGTGTACCAGCACAGGATGACGTCAATATTAGTCGTAGCGACATTGAAGCCAACTACCAAGCATTTGGCTTTGAAAAACCACAAGATATCGACCTATATGAAGTCCTGCTCAAGCAAGGCTTTAAAGTGATTTCTGCTGCACTAGCCAAGCTTGACCAAGTGTTTGTTGATACCAAGTTTGAGTTTGGTTATGTCAACGATAAAGACGGCAACGCTAAACTGATTTACATGGATGAAGTCGGCACTCCTGATTCATCACGTATTTGGGATGGCGCAGCTTATCGCGAAGGTAAGATTGTTGAAAACTCAAAAGAAGGTTTCCGTCAGTTTTTATTAAATCACTTTGACGATGCCGACATTTTGTTAAACAAAGACAGAATGCCAGAACGTGAAGCCCTTGCTCGAGATAACGAGCTACCGTTAGCAGCAATGATGAACGTATCTCGTACTTATATTGGTGTTGCAGAAAAAGTCACCGGAGCCACGATTTCACTCCCAGCTAACCCTAAAGCAGACATTATTAAAGTATTACGTGAACAATATGATTTAATTGTATAAATAACGTTTCCCCAATTACAAATAAGGCGCCTATGGCGCCTTATTTGTACTGGCATCGTCGTAAACAGCGGCTGAAATCAATACAAAATCGTCGTCAGCAAGCCTTAAGCGTTGAATCGCCAATGCTTTAAACCGTATTGGCTGTCCTTATCAAAATGGGTAGGTATCCGTTTGACGTTACCCCCTAGCCAAGAGTCGTTTTATCATAAAAAAAGGATGACAGTTGTCATCCTTTTTTCTGCATCATCAATGAACGATGATACTTCTTTATCACCTCATCATTAACTGCGACGGCGTAAGCCTAGTGCACCTAATAACATCAACGCAAAGTAACCTAAACTACCACCATCGCTGTCTTTCACAGGTTCAGGTGTTGGCGTAGGTAATACCACTACTGGTTCTGGATAGCTCAATGCAATGATCACAGGGTCGTGATCTGAGGCAGAAAATGCATTCTCTGATTTAACCAAATCACCAGTGTACTTGCTGCCATATTCAAACAGGTTAGATTCAACCGAGTTGATGTGCCAGTCGTCAATATCGACTAACTTAGCCGCTAAACTCGCATTACCCAAAGCATGGTCTAAGTTACCTAACTCACCGTTATAACTATATGAGTAAGTCGTTGCACCATGTGCTTGAGTGTTTAAGTTAATTAACCCATAACCTTTATCAATCACACTACCTTCGCGCTCGTACACTTTACCGTTTAAGGTTGTCCAAGAAGCGGTGCGAATAATATGATCAGTTGTTGACGCATCATAGTCAGTCAATACTGCAACCGGATCTTCTTTGCCATAGGCATTTAAGTCACCAATAACCAGTACATCACCTTCAACATCTCTTAGTGACTCACCTAATACTTTGGCAGCGGACACTCGGAACGCATTACACTTGCCTTGCATGTCTGCGGGTTCTGAATCTTCGTTAAACTCAGCCCAGTCTTCAATACAACCTGAACCTTTCGATTTCAGGTGATTAACAACAATAGTCAGTTTTTCATCATTAATGCTAAAGCTTTGCACTAAGCTGTGACGTTGGAACTTATCATAGCCTGGGCTTTGCTCAACCACGCTGTCTTTCTCGCGGGTTTGAGCACCTTCGGCAGCATGTTGCTCTGGCGTTGCGATAACGTTTGCTGCACCGTCTAAGCTGATACGCGCGGGGCGATATAGCATACCAACGGTAATTGCATCACCACCGATGAATTTGCCGTCATATTTATCAGCCTCTTCAACTTCAACAAAGCGATAGGCTTGATCATCCGCTAATTCGGCATTAAGGGCATCAACCAAGTTTTGGATTGCACTAAGCTCACCAAAGCCATTGTTAGCAATTTCCATTAAACCAACAACATCGGCATTCATGGCCACTAGCGCAGTCACAATTTTAGTGCGCTGCAATACCATTTCAGCTTCTACTTTCGCACCGCGATTGCTGTTTGATGGATTAACATCACCACCAACCGAGTCATTGAAGAAGTTCAATACATTAAAGCTCGCTACCCGAATATCACCCATATCTGCTACTGTTGGCGCATAGGTACGGTCATTCGCGCGGATAAAATCACCGGCCGTAATGGTGTTGGTCGCTAAAATACGGTATGCGCTGTAGCTATAACCAATCACACCTTCAAGGTTTGTTAGTTGGTCGCCAACACGGATATAGCCGGTTTCAGCGTTAAAATCTGGGAAGTAAGGTACTTCGCCGCTTTTAGCCTTATAGTCAGATTCTACAAATAACTGATTAACAGCATTGGCTTCACCTAATGCAACAGACTCAGCTGAATTTGGCTCAAACACTTGAGTCGGCTTCATTAATGGGGCTTTATGAGACAACACCATATTGTTACGATATGAATCATAATCGAAACTAAAGTTGCGGGTGATTTTCATCTCACTACCGGCATCTAATGTCACTTTCATGCCTTCGACACGCTCTAATGCTTGCGCTAGGGTTTCACCATCGGCAACATAAAATGCACTGGCCGCAGGTACTTCGCCTAATGCGCCCACTTCAAATTTTTGATCGGCTTTAAGGTCTATCTGAGTTGAGCCGTAAAACTCGTTTACTTTACCTTGCACACACACTTCAGCACCGGGCTGAATCGTGTCTGGCGCGGCTTGGTCTAGAAAGACAAAAATGCCGTCAGAGGTATAAGGCGAGTTGTCGCCTTGCATGTCTTGAATAAAGAAACCCTTATATAAACTGTCACTTCTCGCAGTAACAATCCCTTTTACGGTCACTTCGTTAGCCGATGAAAAACTACCATCAACAATCAATGGGCTAGAATCTCCAGCGCCTTGGACATCATAAATATTGGTGAGTGTGGCGCCATTACAGGTAAATGCGACGGTATCTGGAATGGTGGCTGCGTCAAGCGAGCCTAAACCACTAAAGGTGTCTATATTTAATGTAACCCATTGGGTTGCATCATAAGTGGTGCTGGCTGTTAAGGCGTCTAATTTACGTTGGAATGTAGTATTGCTGCCCCAACCGTCTGGCGTTGGAATGTCACCAATCACATCAACTAGCACACCGTCTTTTAATAAGCCGACAGCATCGCCACCATTAAAATTGACATCGCCCGTCATAGTGTCGGTTGAGGCTGGTAAGGTAATCGCTGCATTTGTATTCAAAATAACTTTGACACCTTTAGCGGCAATTGAGTCAGTTAACACCACCATATCCAGTGCAACGGTGTCTCCATCTTTATAACGTACTAATTTATAACCAGTTAAATCAATTTCAACATCACTGTTGTTGTAAAGCTCAATCGCTTTATTGTATGAACTACCTTCAACGTATTCACTAATCAATACATCTGCATTTGCCATCATTGGCAATGCTGCAGCAACTGCGAGTGAAACCGCCGTTAGTTTAGTCAGTCCTTTCATTTTTTAACCCCATATTTTGTAATCAAAATGCTATTTTTTTGTAATATTCGGCTGGATTGTGTCAAATTTTGATTACATAAAAAACAACATAGATCACATTAACGAGGCAAATAAATAGCTATCTCATTGATTAACTTTAATATTTTATGCTTGCAAAAGAACAAGGATAACTTGAGAGGGAAATAACCAATTAAAAACAGTAGCTAACACAAAAACAACCCCCATTTTAATATGCTCACGTTAAAATAAACTTTGTAACACTTGTTTAAATAAAAAAGAAAAAACTTACAACATACTGTTGCGTGCCGTATATTCCTCTCATCTAATCATCTAATCATTTTGAAAATGTCAGACATTATCAGATTGTCGCGATGACATTTCCACCAACAGTAAGTGACTTAGTACGTTAAATAGACATTGTACAAAAAATCCAATAAATAACTTAAGCTATTCGATTTATTGTCGATATTGATCATGTATTGATGATGATTGAATGTCATGTTCATCACACACAAAATACGATTAAGCTGTCTATTTAATATTAAAATATGACAAGCTTATCTAGTCTTTGAATTTATTGTCTTTACCGGTTTAGGTACCAAAACCATGAAACAAGTTGATTTTAGAAATATCGATAAACTCTTTATCAAAATGTCCATTAACGATAAGTTTTGGACTGTCTTCGGACTGTTCCTGATCATTTTATCCAGTGTATCGATTAGTGGTTACTTAAATAAAATTGAACATATTGAACAGCAATCATTACATGTTTTAGAACAAAAAATGGCCGCTACCGTTCAAGCACTAGATGCTACCAGCCAGCTTGCACAAGCTTCAAACTTAGGCTTGCAGGTGTCTGGTCGTTCGCAAATTAGTTCACGCCAACAAGATACCGTTACTGCGGTTTATGCATTAGATGGCCAATATTATACGCTGAGTGAATCAGTCTATGGTCAAGAAGCCAATGCTAAGCAAGCTGCATTAATGTCACTATTGCTCTCATTGTTATGGATCTTGCCCTTTGCTATCGTGCTTTACTGGAATGCCACTTTTATTGGTGGAGCGCTGTGGGTGTTATGGGATACCACGGAAAAAATTGCCAAAGGAGATCTCACCTCTCGTTTAGGCTTCCATCCTGGTCGTGATGAATTCGGCACCATTGGTTGTGCGCTAGATAAAGCCATGGACACATTAACCGAGCTTGTTGTTACAGTGAAAAAAAGTGCCGAAACATTGGAAACGACTTCCAGCTCGTTTGCCAGTGAAACGGCTCAAAGTGCTGAACAAATTGATCAACAATATGCATCACTTGACTCGGTTGCTACGGCAATGGAAGAAATGACCGCATCCGCCGCTGAAGTGTCTAATATTGCACGCAATTCAACCCAAAAAGTTGAACAAGATTCGGAGTATACACGTCAGAGTTATGACCGGGCAAAGCGTGCCATTAATGAAATTAAACAGTTATCGACCTACATTGAACAAACGTCAAACTCGGTCCATACCCTAAAAATTAATGCGACCAATATTAATGATGTGATCACCACCATTAATGCTATTTCTGATCAAACCAACTTGCTGGCATTAAACGCTGCCATTGAAGCGGCACGCGCGGGTGAAATGGGACGAGGGTTTGCCGTTGTTGCCGATGAAGTAAGAACCCTTGCAGGTCGTACTCAAGCAGCGACTGTTGAAATTCATAAAATGATTGAACTCCTGCAAAGTGAAACACTCAATATCGACAGTATCACTCAAGATACGGTTAAGCAGGCACAAACCAGCAGCGATTTGATCACTAATATTGGTACTGATATTAATGCGATTTCAGAATCATCACGTTCAATTATGGACATGAGTTTCCAAATTTCTACATCGTCAGAAGAACAAAGTGCAGTGGCAAATGACATTGCCAAAGAACTGACGGATATAAGACAGAAATCAAATGTTATTAGGGGTTTATCACAACAGTCTTCAAGCGGTGTTAAAGCGTTATCAAAAGCATCCGCTGATTTAGGTAAAATTTTAAGCCAATACCGCACTAATTAGCCTTAGGCTAACTAACTTACTCGTTTGTATGTCCATTTGAATATAAGCGCTAAATGAAAAGCCGATATCGATGATATCGGCTTTTTTGATGTTTTATCGACAGTGGCTTAACTCACTCTCAATTAACTTAACATTACTGTAATGACGTAAGTCTATGACCTAAAGTACTGGTACTGTCTGGAGTCAGCACGAAAGTATAGTTACTGTCGCCATCAAAGCTGATTGCATCAGACTGATAAACTAACGTTTGCGTGCCATTATCGGCCTCGTAAACAATGTTAATCTCATAATAATCTTCAGGCAGTGTTAGGCTTAGTTGCTCGACAAAATCTAAATCCGTTAAGCTGTATTCGGCGGTTTCGATAGTTTCTGAAGCGCGGACAAAATACACGGTTAGATCATCATAATCGTAAGCCAAATTGACCACATCGACTTTATATTCAAAAGCTCGAGGTCGTAAGTCTTGCTCGATCACCATACCTTTGACAGAACTGTCTTCTTGTTGATAAATCAGTAAGGACTTCACTTCATCTTGGTTAAACGTTACTAGCAAGTTATCGAACAACTTGGCTTTGCTAGTCGCATCTTTAGCAGTGATACCATAATCATTAAACGATGTTGATTGGTAACCCGTTACTGTGAAGGGTGAAATACCATACAAGTATTGTGTCTCTTGCTTACTGGCCACATCAACGTCAATACTTTGAGTTTCTAAACCATTAAACACGCGATAATCGGCCGTTGCCTCTAATGCGGCGTAAGTAACAGGCGTTGTAGTTGAGTCAATGCTGTCGATAGTGACGTTAATATAACCTGCACCAAAACTGTTACGAATCATCAGTTTATAGGCAGTTTCCGAGGTTAAACTCATGCTGCCTGTTGTGTAAATCACATTTTTAGTGCCGGTTTCGGTCAGATACACAATATAATCATCAGTATCGAATATCTGTTCGCTGGTGTAACTGCTATACGGCACATTACCGAGCATCACCGCTTCGTCAATGGTTTGGGTATCGAGTGAAATATAGGTATCAAAAGTACCTTCATCAGTCGCTACGTTAGCCACCAGCACTTCCATTTTGCTGTAGTCATTATCCTCGTCGGCATTTAACTCGTCCATTTCATCGCGTGAATAGTTAATATCCAATAGTACGGGATCGTGATAGTCACCATAAAGCACAAACAAATGGTTCGAGTCGCTCGCTAAATCAATGGTATCGCTGTAAACGGTTACCGTTTCACTATCTTCATCTTGACCATAAATGTCCAGTTCTGTACTCCCTGTACTATAAGCATAACGCGGCATTGCATCAGCAAAATCAACCGCAGTATATGAATAGTCATCGAGCACTAACGAGGTCGATGTGCTATTAGGTGATGCATTATAAAACTGCACATATGCGACATCATCACTGCTTTCTTCACTGTCTGAGCCACACCCTAATAACAAGGCTCCCATTGCAGACACCATCATCAATCGACTTATTTTTTTGTTAAACATATTTACTCCATTAACCATCTAGTTACATTTACAAGAGTTATGACAACCTTTGCCTGTAAACGACTGTCAAGAAAGGTAAAGTAAAGATATAAAGCATCAAGAGACAAATTAAAGCCAAAAAAAAGCCTCTTAATCAATTAGATAAGAGGCTTTAATTATTTTTACATTTAAACCATAAATGCGTTTTTTAGCAAAAGGGGTTAATTACCCGCGACCTTCATCTCGCTCAGTAAAATACCCCCGGTGCGGATTGATGAACGTAAATCGCGATCTTTACCTACACCTTGTATTCCCATAAACATGTCTTTTAAATTGCCTGCGATGGTAATTTCTTCTACGGGGTATAACACCTCGCCGTTTTCAACATAAAACCCCGCCGCGCCGCGAGAATAATCCCCGGTGACACCATTAACGCCTTGGCCCATCACTTCCGTCACAATTAAGCCGGTATTCATGGCTTTCACTAAGTCGTCAAATGTTTGGTTTGAATGGCTCAAGGTCCAGTTATAAATACCACCGGCATGGCCTGTATTAGTCATCGCCAATTTACGTGCGGAGTAACTGGTTAATAAATAGGTCTCTAGTTGGCCACGGTCAATAATACGTCGGTCTTGAGTTGCCACGCCTTCACTGTCGTAATTAGCACTAGCCAGGGCCCCAACCAAATGCGGCTGCTCTTCAATGCTAAACCAGTCAGGGAATATTTGAGTGTTCAACGCTTCCATTAAGAAGCTCGACTTACGGTAAATACTGCTACCACTAATCGCACCAATTAAATGACCCATGAGGCCTGTGGCAATTTCAGGCGCAAATAACACTGGCATTTTTGCAGTAGGAATTTTACGCGCATCCAATCGACTTAAGGTTTTGTTTGCTGCTTGCAAACCTACCAATTCAGGTGAAAGTAAATCATGATACTTACGGGCCACCGTATAGTCGTAGTCGCGCTGCATATTGCCATCAGACTCTTGGCCTATTACAACACAACTTAAACTGTAGCGAGAGCTGCAATAACCGTTAAGAAAACCATGGCTGTTACCATAAACTCTGGCGGCCGTATGCGCGTTGGCGCTGGCACCATCGGAATTACGGATCCGGCTATCAACTGACAAACTGGCTTCTTCTGCACGAATGGCCAACTGAGCGAGCTCTTCTGCATCGATATCTTGTGGATGATATAACTCTAAGTCGCGAATATCTTGCGCCATCAAAGCGGGATCAGCCAAGCCACTGAACGGATCTTCTGAGGTATATTTGGCAATACCATCGGCCGCTTTTACCGCTTGGCGAATCGCCTCAGGGCTTAAGTCTGAAGTTGATGAATTACCTTTGCGGCCATCACGGTAAATGGTAATGCCTAATGCACCGTCTTTATTAAACTCAACGGTTTCAACTTCTTTTTCACGGGTCGAAACCGACAAACCTTGCTGCTTACTGATGGCCACTTCAGCGGCCGAAGTCCCCAACACTTTTGCGTATTCTAACGCAACAGTGACAGCGTCTTTTAACGCCGATAATTCAGCATCAATTCTAGGGGTTGGTTCACTTGCGCTAGGCGCTGGAGAAGGATGAGAAGCCACAAATTTACTCTTTGATTAGTCTAATTGACCTTAGCATATCAAATTCAAATGGCGATTGATAACCGAGCATTTATATCGCTGCCTATCAGCAATAAATTCTGCATATTCTAGGCCGAATAAATGTTATCATTGATGCATATTGATTTGAGGTTTATGACTATGAAAATTGTTGGCGATTCTGAGCTATTTCAGCAGCCCTATGATAATGATGACAACTATGTCAGCAGAACGGGTGTAAAAAAAGAAAGTGAGGATGCTCAAGAACTTGGCATGCGTTTGATTGCCCTGAGCAAAACTCAATTAGACAAAATGGGTTTAGATGAATTTCTGTATGATGCGATTCTAAAAACAAAACTGATTAAACAAAAAACTGAAGCCTATCGTCGCCATTTGCAATACATTGGTAAGTTGATGCGCGGATTTGAGCATGAACCTATTCAAGCTGCACTCGATAAAGTGTTGAATAAAAACAATAATGAAGCAGCTCAAGTGCAGATTTTTGAAAAAATTCGCGAACGCTTATTAACTAATGGCGATGATGAAATCCAAGTGTTATTGGATCTATACCCACAACTTGAGCGTCAAAAAATGCGTCAATTGATCCGCCAAGCCAATAAAGAACTGGCTAAAGGTGCTGAATCAAAATCATCAAGAGAGTTGTTTAAGTATTTGCGCGCTGAAATAAAAGACTAAACCGTTTAATAGAATAAGGATGTTGCTAATGCGGCTCAAAATGATGGCTCGTACACTATGGTTATTACTGACTTCAGTGTTGTTATTGACAGCTTGTAACGGTGCCGCAGACGGCACCGACTCAGATACATCAGATGACAGTTATGGTTTATCGGTTAGTTATCAAAATGTGGTTAATGGCCAATGTGATTCCAGCACCGATGGACTTATTTTTGATATCGATGGCAGTTTTTGTGCCGTAGCTCACCTCAAGTTTGGTAATACCAACGTCAGTGGGGCACTCATTACTTTTAGCACAACCAATGCAGCAATAGCCCCTACAACGGTGTTAACCCTATCTTCTGGTCTTGCAACAACAGTTGTCACATCAAGCAGCAGCGATGCCGGCGTCCTCACCGCAACTTATACATCAAGTGATGACGATTCAGTCAGTGCGACTCGTAATTATCAATTTAAAGAATATAACTCCACAGCTCCAGCTGAAGCACTTAGCATAACCGCTTCAATTAGCGATGCAACGGGCCCTATTACACGCTTTAATATTGACAATACCGTTCAACTCAACGCCTTGATTACAGACAGCAATAATCAAGGTATTGCCAACCAAATTGTTACTTTTAATGCCGGTAGTGCTACGTTAACACCAGCAACCGCGCTAACAAAAACCTCAGGTATTGCTACCCTTAACTTCACACCTTCAGATTCAGATCTCGGTGCGAGTTTACTTACCGTCACCACTGAATACGAAGACACACCCCTCAATAGCACCAGTGCTTATGAGGTGCTTTCATCTGACGATGTTGTCACGGATATCATCGTTAAAATGGGCGCTTATGTGGATGATGCGTTTATTGAGGGTAAATTATCAACGACACTTACCGCTGACATTGATGGTAATTATGCCATAAGTTCAGGTGGCACATTTGGGGTTACTGCCACACTGGTGACTGAAGATTCAGATGGTACGATTACGCGTTTACAAAGCCCAACCAGTATTAGTTTTAGCTCAGACTGTACAACAACTGATAATGCTTCACTCGATTCCCCAGTAGCTAGCTTATCAGGTTCTGCCAACTCAACCTTTTTAGATATCAGCTGCAGTGGCAACAGTGAACGCAATGACATCATTATCGCAACAGCAACCATTAATGGCACTAGCATAAGCGCAAGTTTACCTTTTACTTTGGCGCGTCAAACCTTATCTAATATCAGTTTTGTATCTGCTGAACCAAACCAAATTCGCATTAAAGGTTCAGGCGGCACTGGCACTACAGAATCTTCTTTGGTGACTTTTTTAGTGACTAGTGCGAGTGGTCAACCTGCTGAACAACAATCAGTGAACTTTAGTTTAGACACCTCAGTTGGCGACTTACAATTTATTAATGGTGACGTAACAGATAGCAGTGTCACCAATTCAGAAGGTTTAGTGAGTGTCAGAGTGCAAGCGGGTACTTCCCCAACGCCAGTGCGTGTAATGGCATCAACTTCAGATGATAACCAGACCATTACAACCCAATCAGAACAGCTAACGGTTAACACTGGTTTACCGCAACAGTTGGGGTTTAGTCTTTCAAGATCGACCGGCAACCCAGAAGCTGGAGATAACAATGGTGAAGAAGTCACTATTACAGCTTATGCCTCTGACAGTTTTGCTAACCCAGCACCGGACGACACCACCATCAACTTTACCGCAGAAGGTGGCCAAATTGAGCCATCGTGTACCATAGTAAACGGAACATGTTCAGTCACTTGGACTTCAACATCGCCTAGGGTGAGCGATCACCGCATCACCATTTTAGCTTATGCTTTAGGCCACGAAACCTTCTTCGATACCAATGGCAATAATGTATTTGACGATGCTGATGGCGGCGTAGTTAACGGCTGCTTAAGCGGTACAACGCCTGTAGTGTGTAGTGGTAACGGCATGGATGTAGAAACCTACCATGACGGCGGTTTTGTTGATTTGCCTGATGCTTTTAGAGATGACGATGAGTCAGGAACACATCAATCAGGTGAACCGTACTTTAATATTCAAGCGAGTGACACATACCAAGCGGCTGATAGTAAGTTTAACGGCCCACAGTGCCAAGGTAGCTTGTGCGATAGCAATGCCATGACCACTTATATCCGTAAGGCGTTGGTGTTAACAATGTCAGGTTCAACGGCCACGATGACAGTAAGCAGAGATGGTAGTTTGATCACTAACAATGAAGAAATTGCAAATGGCGATATTGCTCAGTTTACTGTGGTATTAACCGACAATGCTGAGCAAATATTACCCTTTGGCACGACCTTAACCGTGGCTAGCACAGAGGGTGATTTGCAATTCTCTGGCTATACCGTGCCAAACAAGACCGCTGCAGGTGGAACATCAACCTCATTTAGCATTGAAAATGATGGTACTGCTGGTACAAGCTTGGTAACACTAACAGCCACTACGCCTAAAGGCATTGAAACTGTGCTGTCGTTTTATGTCACCTTGTTGTAACTAACCAAAATACAACGACAAACTAACTAACCAGCCTGCTATTTAGCAGGCTGTTTTTTATTGGAATTTGTTGATAACTTGTTACAATGAATATGTAGACAGGGCTAGTTTACTATCACGAGGGACCGACTTATGACTCTCGACGCATACTAAGGAATAATAATGCGCATAATTTCTATACTTTTTACCTTTACAGCAGGCGTACTACTCACCGCTTGTGCAGCTAAACCACCGATCGTGGCTCAAAATAAAACGGTTGTCGTCAACGACCAAACTTTCGTGCTTGGCGGATCGTATGATACAGAAAAGAAGAAACTGCTACTGACCGCCAATGGTGACGCGATCATGCAAGGCAGATTCCCGCCTATGACGCCTACACAAAATCTCAATGCAAACTTTGAGGACATGAAGTTTAAAGGTGATTGTTACTTTGGCTCGGTACTCGGTGATCAAGGTGGACGCTTTGGTATTGTTGCTAGCATTATACAATCGGCAAAATCGAGCACGGCAGATAAGTGCGACATCTTTATCGATGGCACCAAGCAAGAAACATTGTACTTTTAACCAGACACATTAACTAAGCGCTAGCCCTGCTTACTTCACCTCACCGCGAGATAATAAACGGTTATCAGCAACCCTTTGCCCTGCTAACTACCTTGCAATAACTTGTAACAGACTTGCAATAACTTGCAATAGACCCACTATTAGCGCTGCTATTAACACGTGAAGGCACCTTGTTAACAAAAAAGGGATGTTTGAGATGAAATAGGTGAAAGAGGCTGATTTTAGCTTACTGATACCACCTCTTATACCATCTCTTAAACCGAGTAACGTTAGCTTACTGACTTCACCGGCTATGGTGCTGATGTTGTATGATGCAGGTGTTGTAGGTATTTATGATGTAACCTTAAAATCTTGCTGTTTACGCGCAATTGCCATAATCGCCATGGTGACGAATAGCGCAAACAAGCCCCACAGTTGAAGCCATTTAGGCATGACAGCCGACCAACCTGCTCCTAATTGATTCAATTCGAGCATTCCCATGATAGCAGGCACTGCGGGAATAACTTGAGATGCTAATACCAATGGTTCAGGAATAAGCGCCAATGGCCACACAAACCCAGACACGAATAGAATTGGCATCGATACTAGTAAAAACAATTGAGTTGGAAATTCACGGCGGTTAAATAAACTGCTGAGATAAATACCTAACGCACCTGTGGCCAATAAAAAGGGCAGCATAAATAAGCCTACTTCAACCACAGTCGCGACTACGCTAACCTTGTACCAATAGAAACAAACACCTAAATAGAAGCTACTAAATAGAGCGTAAATCATCATAAAGACACTTAACCTTGCCAGTACCAAGGTCACTGGACTCACCTGTTGCCAATAGCCTGGTTTACGCCATTGCCCGGCACCTAAAATGCCCGTTCCGATTAATAAGGTTTGATGCAAAATAAGTAAAAATAGACCCGGCACCACATACGGGGTGTAACCTAAACTCGGGTTAAAAACTGGAATTGAATTAATGTTAATGGGATTGACCGCTTGCTGGGCAAGTTCTGGGTTTTGTCCGCGGGCCAATAAACCAATCAGTTGCACTTGTTTACTGGCATCAATCCCTGCAGCCACTAGACCTTCTACCACGGCGGAATAAATCAAAAAGTAACTGGCATCGCCGCCGTAACTTAATGTCGCACCTTTCCCCAATAGCAAATCACGTCTAAAGTCCGCTGGGATAACCAGTACACCGTTGGCCTTGCCTTGATCGATCCACGCTTGCGCTTGATCAATACTGTTTAAATTCGCGAGTATTTTTATCTTAGCACTGGCATCTGTGTGACGAGTCACGAGTCGACTAAGTGAAGAGTTATCATGATCAACCACCACGACCTTTTGCTCTGTAGGCACCTGATACAAATACGGTAAGGGATAAAGTACCGAGTAAAATAACACCCCACCGAATAACGTCACCATAATGGCTTTGTCAGCCAAGATAGCTTTGCATTCCGCAACGATTAACTGCCAAAAAGTCATTGGTTTACCCCAGAATTAATCTGCTTGGCTGCTTGAGCCTGTGACGGTATTTTCTGAGCATGACGCCCCAACAGATAAAGTAGAGGTATTAATAATAAAAAGGCCCAATACGAACTAATTTGGACCAACACTTGCGGCAAGCCAACGCCATAGCTCACCACGCTGACATGAGAATCAATATAGTGACTCGATGGCATAATCAAGCGCCACCACTGAGCCAATAAAGGCATATCATTGACCGGAAAAGTGATCCCCATAAACGCGAATGCTGGAGCAAATAATGCCGTACAGAAACTCACCGTACGCGCACTGTCACGCATAATCATACAAATAACCAAGACGATTAACCACAATGCGATGAGCATGAAACATTGCGCCAGCACCAGCAGTAATAAAGACCCTGACGCGGGCAAGGCTAAGTATTGATATAACCATAGGATAATAAAGCCACCATGAATGAGCATAATGGGGCTATAGAATACTATTTTCACCCACACTTTTGGCCAAATATTTGCGGCGACATAGTAACGATCGCCTTGTGGGATAAGCTCTGCGTTGACACTATTGACAAACACCAGCATCGACAGCAATTGCCATAATGCCATGAGTATTGGCGGGACTAAAAAGCTGACATAATTGTTGTTTCGGTTAAACAAAGCCGTCGTTTGGCTGCTGATAGGCGTTAAGCTCACATCGACAGTGGCTTTATTGGCGCCTTTAAGTAACAGCTTCACTTCGCCAATATGAGTTAATCCCGCTGCAAGGCTAAGTTGTAGCTGACTCGATAACAATTTGCCCACTAACAGAAATTGACTGTTGTAACGAATATCAATCGTCGGCTGTTGTGCAGTTAAAAGATCTTTATTGAGTTGATAAGGTAAAATGACCAAGGCATACACTTTGGCTTGACGCATGGCTTCTATCGCCACGGCTTTATTGGCAAATGAGCGCGGTGTAATCACGGCGTTAGCCGATAATTGTCTTGTTAGCATGCGGCTGATTTGACTGTTATCTAAGTCAACCACAGCCACAGGCAGCTGTCTTGGCAAACCAGCACTAAATAACCACCATAGTGTGAGTACGCCAATTAACGGGATATAACTCACCAAGGCTAGTTGCCACGGAGAATGCCATAACGCCTTACATTCGCGCCAAAATAAATGCCTCATCAGCAAGCCTTATTAATGTGCTGCAAGCTTGTCGTAACCAAACAACACCGACATGCCTACCCGTAAATCGGTAATCGTTTGCTTAGGTGTCAGTTGGACTTCGAAGGTGCGCATATCAAAATCGTGACCACTTTCAGTCGATCGCCAAGTAGCAAAATTACCCATCACACTTATGTTCGACACAGTAAACTCTACTTGTTGCTGTAATGCTGGGATATCTAACATGACGGTTTGATCTTGTTTAAATTGCGACAATTGATCTTCTCGCACTTGTAACACAGCCCATGCATCACTCATATCAATAATGCTTACCACCGGAAATCCACTCGGTGCCAGCTCACCAGCTTGTAATAACACCTCACTCACCTCAGCTTTTTTGGGTGAGCGCATTTGGCTATCGGCTAAAATCGCATTCACCTCGTTAACTGCACCTTCTGCCATACGAGTCTTACCTGCTGCTGCGGCTTTGGTTTCATTGCGCGCGCCTTCGTCAGACATTTGATACATGGCATAGGCTGCTTGCTGGGTATATTTGGCGGCCTGCCATTGTGTATAAGCTTCATCTCGCTTTTGGCGTGCAACAACACCTTCATCGAACAGGTTTTCAATTCGTTGAAAGGTTTTTTCACTTAGTTCTGTCGCGGCTTTGGCTTTTAACCATTGCTTTTTGGCTGCTGTTATTTGCTGTTGCCTGGCACCATTAATGGCTTGTTGCTGCATAGCCGTTGCAGCGTCGAGACCACCTTGAGCCTGCAGTAACTTGGCATCTAATTCTGGACTGCTAATAGCAAACAAAATATCACCCACATTTACCTGATCGCCTTTTCGGACCAAGACTTGTTCGATCCGCCCTGGTACTTTAGAAGATATATTATATTCACGCGCTTCTATTTGCCCTTGCAACACCGAAGGTTGAGGCGTAAAAGCCAACACCACGCCGTAACCTAATAGTAATATAAGTAGCACGAATGCGATGACCGCGATGATCTTGTTAGCCCGCATAAGCAGCCCCTTGAAGTTGAGTTCGGTTAATAAATTCATCTACTTGACCGCTAATGGCCATCACTTTGGCGTAGGCTTGCATATAGCGATATTTAGCGCCTAATTGCTGAGTTTTAACCGCTGTTAGACTTAGCTCCGCATCGACTCTATCAATTGACGTTGATAAACCTTGATTAAAGGACAACTCTCGCAAACGTAGATTTTCGGTCGCTAAAGCTAATGAAACATCGAGCGCATCGGCTTCTTCTTTGGCCTGTAACATTTGCCGATAACTTTGATCAATAAGTAAACTTAAATCCTGTTTAGTTTGTGCTTTAGTATAACGTGCTTGCAGTAAGGCACTTTTCGCCGCTTGTACTTTGCCACTGCGACCATCACGACTAATAATCGGTATGCTCATGCCGACACCCACCATCCAGTCTGGCTCAACTTGAGCAAATAAACTGTCATCTTCATACAAAGTATAATTGCCGTATAAATACACTTTGGGGTAATAACTACTCTTTTCTAAGTCCACTAAACTATTGGCTTGGGCTTCTTTGGCTTCGAGTAGTTTTAACGCCGGATGTTGAGTTAAAGTCAGCTGGCTAAGGCGCGGTAATGACGGTTGCTGTTCAAGTAAAAAAAGTGCCGAAATAGGATCGACCGACGGAATATGTAACATCCTCGCTAAGGAGATTTCGGCCATTTCGTATTGACGCTTGGTTTTACCCCAATTTACTTTGGCATTTTCTAACGCGACCTGGGCATTTAATCGTTCAACTTTGGCGATTTGTCCTTGTTGCTCTAATTTTTGCGCGTGAGTCACATGCAAGGTTAACGAGTCCACCAGCTGCTTTTGGGTATTCACTAAGGTTTTTGTCACCAATACAGCATAGTAGCGATCAACCAACTGAAGAAATAATTCACGCCGAGCCAGAGCCAGCTCTTGTTCGCTCTCAGATACTTGTGCGGCATGTATCCCTTGGGCAGCGGTAATTTTACCGCCGGTATAAATGGGCCACATGGCTTGTAAACTGGCTCTAAAAACATCTTGCTCTGTAAACGGGGTAACATAAAGAGAGCCCGGAATGGCCGCTAGCGCAGTGCCAAGTGCCGGTGGCAATGTACTGTTGTCGAGCGAGGCAAGTGGATTTAAGTCACGTAAATCCAGTTCGATAGGTTTTTCGAGACGGGTATAACTGCCAGCAATATTTAACGATGGGTAATTTAACGCATCACCTGCATCTTCTTCCGCTTTCGCGCGGTTAACAAGCTGAGTTTTAGCGTGAAGATGATCGCTCACTTGTGCTAATTGCTGCCAAGCATGACTAAACGTAACAGGCTCAGCAAAAACACTAATATGAACAAAAAAAACACTGAAACACAGAGTAAGACTCCATCGCCTCCGACAATGTGTACTAATATGACGTTGTACAACCATAAACACCTCTAGAGTTAATGCTCTAATTTTTTGCTGGATTATAACCTAGATCCATTATTTTCAAAGCCGCATAGCAACTAACTCATTCAGTAAATTGACATAAGCCACGATAAGCCATTAAATGATGCTCAGATCACAAATGCTCACTGAGTAAACACACTCAGCAAGCCGTCAAAATACTAATAATAGAAGCTTAACGTTAAGCTGTGCCGCCGACCGTTAGACGATCAATTTTCAATGTTGGTTGTCCCACACCAACTGGCAAGCTTTGTCCGTCTTTACCGCACACGCCGACGCCTTTATCTAGGGCTAAGTCATTACCCACCATTGAAATTAATCCCATGGCCTCAGGTCCGTTACCAATTAAGGTCGCGCCTTTAATCGCCTGAGTGACTTCACCGTCTTCAATCAAATATGCTTCAGAAGCCGAGAACACAAACTTGCCTGAAGTGATATCTACCTGTCCGCCACCAAAGTTAGGTGCGTAAATGCCTTTTTTCACTGACTTAATAATGTCTGCTGGATTGGAATCACCGGCTTTCATGTAAGTATTGGTCATACGCGGCATAGGTAAATGCGCATAAGATTCGCGGCGACCATTCCCGGTTGGTGTTTGCCCCATTAAACGGGCATTTAACTTATCTTGCATGTAACCTTTCAAAATACCGTTTTCAATCAAGGTGGTTTTTTGGCTTGGCACACCTTCATCATCAATACTTAATGAACCACGACGATTTTCCATGGTGCCATCATCGACGATGGTGACTAAAGTGGACGCCACTTGTTGACCCATCTTACCGCTAAAAGCACTGCTGCCTTTGCGATTAAAGTCACCTTCTAAACCATGACCGACCGCTTCATGCAGTAGAACACCTGGCCAGCCATTACCTAGTACCACTGGCATTTCACCTGCTGGGGCATCAATAGCGTTAACATTAACCTGTGCTTGGCGCACCGCTTCACGGGCAAATTCAAAGCTTAAAGGTAAGCCTGCTTCATCTGTGGCTAAAAAGGCGCTGTAATCGTGACGACCACCGCCACCAGCACTACCACGCTCGCGTTTGCCCTTGTCTTCTAAGATAACGCTACAGTTAAAACGCACTAACGGACGAATGTCTGCCGCTAACGTGCCATCACTTGCGGCAATTAATATTTCTTCATGCACGCCAGATAAGCTGACCACTACCTGAATAATACGGCTGTCGAGGCTACGAATATAGGCATCGGCTTGCTTTAATAGGTCGATTTTTTTGACTTCGTCCATAGCCGCAATCGGATCGGCACTGTCATACAGTTTATGAGCCGTTTGACGTTTAAAGGCTTGCACCTTGTGTTGTTCACCTGCGCTAGCAATGCCGCGGGCAGCTTTTGCTGCAGCATCAAGGGCGGCCGGAGTAATCTCGTCTGCATAAGCAAAACCGGTTTTTTCACCGCTAATGGCACGCACACCCACACCACGCTCAATGTGAAAACTGCCTTCTTTGACTATGCCATCTTCTAATACCCAAGACTCATGACGGCTACCTTGGAAATACAGGTCTGAAAAATCGATATTGTGTTGATGAATGGTATTTAAGTAACCTTGTAGTCCATCTAAGGTTAATCCATCTTGCAATAAACTCTGCTCTATTTGGGTTAAAAATGGCATTAAAATTCTCTTTATTAATGGGTAACGCATACTGCGAATTCAGTGTTAATAGTAGTATCCAGTGTTATTTCAACTGTGGCGCCATAAATCGATTATGGCCCATCACCGGCATTTGTTGACGAATACGGCGTAATTCGGCTAAATCGACTTTAGCTTGTACCCAGCCACATTCAGTGGCTCGCTCAGCAATGACTCGGCCCCAAGGGTCGACTATCATACTGTGACCCCATGTTTCTCTACTACCTTGATTATGTTGCCCCCATTGGCCTGCGCCCAACAAATAACATTGAGTTTCAATTGCACGCGCTTGTAATAACACTTGCCAATGCGCTTCACCGGTGACTTTAGTAAATGCCGAAGGTAGGGCAATATAATCTGCCCCCGCCAAACGCAAAGCCCGGAATATATCGCCGAAGCGAATGTCATAACAAATGGCTAGACCAACTTTGCCAAAAGGTGTATCAATGACACTAATGTGATCACCGGGATGAAAGGTATCACTTTCGCGATAAGTTTTGGTGTCATCACTCACCTCAACATCGAATAAATGCAGTTTATCGTAATGACCTAGGGTGGCGCCATGATCATCAAAAAAATAACAGCGGCTGAACACTCTACCATCGTCGGCACGCATGGGAATGGTGCCGGCAATAACATACACTTGGTACTGCTTTGCCAACGCGGCTAATGCGCTTTTTAGTTCGCTTTGATGCTGACTGCCAGCATATTCAAGCTGTTGACTTTCATGGCCGCCAAACAATAAACAACACTCAGGTAACACCACTAATTGTGGCTCATTGGCATCACGGGGTAAGGCGTTGAGTTGCGAGTCGATAAACGCAAGATTGGCTTTGACATCGCGGCCGCTTTGGGATTGTAATAAGCTGATTTGCATCTCGAACTCCTTATCGCATAAACACATTAGTTGATGAGTAAACCCAAGCCTGTCTCATTGGACCGACTTCAGCATCGCTACCTGGCAGTCGGTCAGCTTAAGGTCAATTATCGATAACCGGAACGAGCTGAGTTGATGGCGCGCTCGATGGAGTATGGCCTCACGATCTATCGCTTTTATTACTGAGCTTTAACATCTGAGTCAACTTCAGTTTCGACTTTAGCCTCTACTTTAGCATTGGCGTTAGTATTAAGGTTAGTTTCTATACTGGTTTCGTCTACCTGCGGTAATATTGCCTTTGGGATTTCGATTTCTTTACTCTTACGCTCAAGCTCTTCTAGTTGCGGATTGTCCATGGTACCGGTGACTCGGAAACGAATTTCTGAGATCACTTCAATAACCGGTTCTAACACTTTTGTCAGGGCAAATGCCCCTAACCCCAAAGTCCACGCACTGGTACTCAATAACACCACGGTTGGCACACTGGACGCAAGTTGCGGCACAAAACGAATGTCATAATTTAAGCTTTGGGTGGTTAAGTCGGTGTAACCTCGTACTCGCATGTTACCGGCAATGGCGTCCATTTCAGTATCGGTGGTTTTAACCACCCCATTATCGATCATAAGATTGCCGTTAAAGGTATTGAAATATAGGCCTTTGCCGAACACATCCGAAAAGTCTAACGATAATTTACGCAATAATGAATCTAAACTAAACAATGAAAACACTCGCGCGCCTTTATCACTAATCTTCGAAAGATGACCTTTGCCTAGTGCAAACTTGAGTTGGCCGTTTAGCGTGTCGAGAGTGAAGTAATAGGGCGCACTTTGCCAAGATAACTGACCGCTGAGATCCAATGGCGCATCTTGTAGTCCAGGATTGATGTTTAATATCCTTGATAGGTCATCAAACTTTTCAGCCTGTAAATTGATATCGAACACGGTTTTATCGGTGCCATTTTCAAGCGACCATAACCCATTGGCCTGTAAGGTAACAGTAGGTTGCGTTAATGACAGCGTTTGAAATTGGTATCCTAGTTCATGGGGTAAGCCTTGTAACACTAAGTGCCCTAACGATAAGTCATTAACCTTAAAATCATCCACATCTATTGCTAAAGTGGGCAGATATTGCAGCATGGATGCCGCTGTCGGCTCTGTTTGTTCAGCCATGCTGACGCTAGGGTATAAATACAACTTTTTAGCGACCACTTTAATCCCTTGATCGCGCCAGTTAGGGTAAAAATCGATACGGCCATCAAACTGTTGCGACTCAGCGTCAAAGCGCCACACCTGTTCTGTGGGTTCGGCATAAAAATGTAATTTATCAAATGATTGTCCCAACACATTTAATTGCTCGATGTCGGCATGAATCCCAGCTAATCGAGGGAATGACCTTGCGGCATTAATAATCGCTGTGGTTTCAGCTCGATTGTCTTGAGTTGCCATCCCCGGCAACTCATCTGCTGTTAAAATACGATCGCGTACCGACGACCTCACAACATCTGGTTCAGCGCTAACACTGAAGCGATTAATAATCGGCAACCACTGCGCTAAATCGACTTTAGGCAGGTCTACATGTATATGGCCTTGTTGTTTATTTAATCTGTCACCCAATTTAAAATGACGACCAATCATCACGTCATAAAAAGCAAGCCGGCTGCCACTGTCGGCATTAAATTCACCCCAAAACTCGACATCATTAGCCAACTTAATGCTTAACGATGATTGTTTATTATCGCCAATAAGATCCACGCTTAGTTTTCTAGGTTCAGCGGCCGACTTTTGATAAGGCATCGGTAAATCCAGTGCGGTGCCGATAAGATCGGAATTAGCAGAGACTTGTAAGCTATAACCACTTGGGTCAAAAATCATGGTTAAGCCACCATTCCAGTCCATTTTGCCCTGGTAAGTGTCACTCAATGGATTGTGTAAGCTGGCGGGTAATGAGTCGAGATCCCAGCGACCATTCATATCAACAGTTAAGCTAAAATTGCTATTATTTTTCTTGGTTTTTACACTAAACGTCAACGGTTGTTGAAATAACCTCGCCTTGATATTTTTGCCTTCAACCAACTGATTCACAAAATTAACTTGTCCAGATACGCCTTGTAAATCTAAGCCGGGAGTGGTTATAAACAGCGGATTATTATCAAAGGTAACCTGACCTTTAATCAATTTTTCACCGCCTTTGTATAACGGGATCGCCAGATCTAATTGGGTATTGATTTGCTGTCGAATTTGTACCACATCTAACGTGGCACCTACTGAATCACGAAGTGAAGAGGCGTTAATCACTTTGGCAGCGGCTTGCGCGTCGGTGGTGATATCCGCTTCAATTCTTAATAAAGACTGTTTACCCAACTGCGGGATAGAGACTCGCGCGCCGTCAACCGCAACGTTATCGAGTTTGCCCTGATCAATATGCAAATCCATCATGGCATTTTCAAACAAGGCTGATAGCGTGAGTTCGCTGACCTCTGGCCAATTAGGTTGAAATTTAAAGGTGCCACTGTCGAGGCGAAATGCAGCTTGGAATACACCACTGTGATCTTGATAGGGATAACCGCCTAACGCACCATGCCACACTACCTGCGCGTCGTTGACTCGCCCTGCGACTAAACCATCATTAAGATAACTGACTAATTTTGGACTCATGGCCATCTGTGGGAAATAACGTCCAACATCGGCCACATCATCAATGCTTAAGTGAGCCGCCAACCCCATATGAATCTCGTCAACAAACTCAAGATTCAGGCTCGCTTGCAAGGTAATATCATCATTAATTAATTCAATATCAGCCACGGTAAGACGCTGTTGTTCTACATCATAACGGCCCATCATTGCGCTGCCGTGAAGCGCTAATGGTTGGCTAAAACCACCGTTAAAATCGACACTGTACTCTTGTTCTGGCAAGCTAAATTCAAGCTGGCTATTCGCCCATGTCAATTGAGCATCAATCGGACTCACACCCGGTATCGACTGATAAGCTTGCCACTGTAATTGCTGAACTTCAACGTTGCCGATAAGCGGTTTGTCGGCCGCTTTATACAGCCTAATGGGGCCAATTAGACCTTGAGGATTGAGTTGTTGCCAAATGTTCACTTGCTGTTTGCCCAAACCGGGCACTAACGGCAGCATTGGCGTTAAGTTCGACGGAGTAATCTGGTTGGCATAACCAAAAAAATCACCATCACGAGTGCCTATCGCTAACTTAAGAGACGGCCAAGTTTGATCATTAGTCGATAAATCTAAATCATGGCTGGCGATTTTCCAGCCATCAGGCTGCGGTGTCCATTGTAATGAACCTGAGTTGATAGCAAATTTTTGCTGGGTATCAGCGTCACGCCATTGCAACCAACTGGGTTTAAACACTAATACACCATCTTGGATCTGACGATGTGCAAATGTCATCCACGCATCGAGGTTAATCACGCCTTGAAATTCAATGTTGTCAGTGTTTTGTTGCGCAATATGTTGTCTAGACGCCCATTCACCTAAGTCTAATGAATCTGCGGTAACGTAAAGTTGGCCTGCGACCGTATCAGGTTGATAACCATCACCGCTAAGATCAATACGTAAGGTTAACTGTTCTTGCTGCGACTCAAGTTGATCCACATGGATCATACCCTGCGCTTGGTGACTATTGGCACTGTTTTGCCACAGCAGATTATCGATAAAAATCGGCCGATAATCCTGTTGTTTACTAAACAGTTGTAATGACGCATCGGTGATTGAAAAATGCCCTAACTGTTCTAATAACAATCCATACAACCAATCAAGATTAGTCATATCACCCGCGGTAGCGTTCTCATCCGTAGATGCCAACTCATCGAGATTTAATGCCACTTTAACACCATCAAATACCACGGTTTCAATCTGCGGGCTCAAGGTTAAAAGTGACTGCCAAAAATCGAGTTTGATATGTACATTTTCGCTGATAACGGTAATCGGCAGATTATCTTGTGGCAGTAACACTAAATTGCTCACGGTCAGTGCTGGCCCAAAAGCTTGCCATTCGGCACTGAGTTCACCCATCTGCACATGCAGTTGGTATTCGTTTTGAAGATAATGAACTAATTCAGTACGGACTTCAGGAATATGAGGCAATAAACCACGAATAAGGCTAACTACCAATGCAAATAGCACCAGTGCAATAGCCAAAATTTGCCAAGATAATCTGTTAATCGTTACCGCCTGAGTTGTCGACACTACATCATCACCACATCATATTTACTTTGAATGTATAAGGGTTCATTTTGCAAACGAATACGCTTACCGATGTAAACTTCTAATTCTGCCAGCAAATGCGATTCTTCACCACTAAAGCTCATATACACTGCCGGCGAGCAATACAGTAAAAACTCATCGGCTTTATAAGCTCGGTCTAAACGAATAATTTCCCGGAAAATTTCATATGACACACTTTCAATCGTTTTCATGGTACCCGTGCCTTTGCAAGACGGACATTCACCACACACCACATGTTCTAAACTTTCGCGAGTACGTTTGCGGGTCATTTCAACTAAGCCCAGACCCGAAAAACCGCTGACGCTTGTTTTGACTCTATCTAACGCCAATGCCGCGTTTAAGCTTTCTAACACCCGCGCTTGGTGTTCCTTAATCTGCATATCGATAAAATCGATAATGATAATCCCACCCAAATTGCGTAACCGCAGTTGCCTTGCTATCGCTTGAGTGGCTTCAAGATTAGTATTAAAAATGGTTTCTTCTAAGTTGCGATGGCCAACAAATGCACCGGTATTAATGTCGACCGTAGTCATGGCTTCGGTTTGGTCGATAATCAAATATCCGCCAGACTTAAGCTCAACTTTACGGCCTAAGGCCCGTTGAACTTCATTCTCAACATCATACAATTCAAAGATAGGTGCTGGGCCCGCATAATGCTCAATTTTTTCAGCAATTTCAGGCATAAACTCTTGGGCAAAGTGTTGTAATTCAGCATAAGTACGGCGCGAATCGACTTGAATATGGTCAAGTTCAGTACCGACAAAATCACGAATGATCCGCACAGGTAATGCCAAATCTTGATACAGTAATATAACGCCTTTACGCTTACGTCGTTCACTGACCTTAGCCCACACACGTCGCAAAAAGGCCGCATCTTGGGCGAGTTCATCTTCGCCAACATTTTCAGCTGCGGTGCGGATAATAAAGCCGCCGTCATCATCAACATAAGGTAGGGTAATATTTTTAAGGCGTTGACGTTCTTCTTCAAGTTCAATACGTTGCGATACGCCAACATGACTAGAGCCAGGCATAAACACTAGATAACGCGAGGGTAAAGTAATATCCGTTGTCAGGCGGGCACCTTTAGTGCCGAGTGGATCTTTGACCACTTGCACCATAATGTCTTGGCCTTGACGCACTAACTCGGCAATATCACGCACCACAAAGTTGCCCTTTTCGACATCGGCAACACATTCGGTATGAGGAACAATATCTGAAGCATGTAAGAAAGCGGCCTTTTCTAAGCCTATATCAACAAACGCGGCTTGCATACCAGGTAATACTCGACTGATTTTACCTTTATAGATATTACCGACCAAACCTCGCTTCATGCGGCGTTCAATATGCACCTCTTGTAAAACACCATGCTCAACTAATGCAACACGCGCTTCAGTTGGCGTGACATTGATGAGCAATTCTGTGCCTTTTTTACGTTGTGCTTTTATGTTCATAAGCCACCAGTATTCGGGTCATGCTTCAATGGGAATATTGACAGTAGTTGCACCATCGTAGATGCCCGATTAAAGCAAAAGGTTATTAAGTGTGCTGCATCATGCAGGCTAATAATTCACGTGTTTCTACTAGGGGTAAACCAACAACGGCAGAATAACTACCACTAATAGATTGAACAAAACAACCACCCAAGGCTTGTATTCCATACGCACCAGCTTTGTCCATTGGTTCATTTGAGGCAATATAAGCGTCTATGTCGGCAGCGGATAATTCACAAAAGCTCACTTGGGTACGACATAATCGGCTAAAGGTGTGTTCACCATCCGTTAACGCCACCGCTGTCATCACTTCATGAGTTTGACCGGATAACAATGTCAGCATACGCTTGGCATCATTTTGGTCCATTGGCTTACCTAATATCTGCTGATTTAACACCACGATTGTATCTGAACCCAGTACTTTAGGGGCGATAATATGACCACTGAGCGCCAAACCTGCTAGGGCTTTTTCAAGCGCTAAACGGCATACATATTGTTCTG
Organism: Shewanella sp. S1-49-MNA-CIBAN-0167; assembly: GCF_040310145.1. Lineage (NCBI taxonomy): Bacteria > Pseudomonadati > Pseudomonadota > Gammaproteobacteria > Alteromonadales > Shewanellaceae > Shewanella > Shewanella sp. S1-49-MNA-CIBAN-0167. The sequence goes on from NZ_JBEOPO010000013.1 coordinate 77,335, forward strand.
CCGTTTCAGTCGATAAAGGCGTTTCATCAATATTGGGTGCGACGAGCTCGAACGTAAAACCGGGATGACTAAAGCCTGCTTGAGCCAGTAATTCTTTTCTTCTTGGCGATGTTGAAGCCAGTACCCATGTCATCTGATATTTACTCTAATTAACGAACATAAAAACAATATTCACCCTATCGGGTGAATTAACGTACTTTATAATGGCGACGCATATTGCGTAGTATCCAAAACACCCACCACCAAATAAATAAACTCGAAATCGCGGGTAAAAACATCTCAAGATTAAACGGTGCAGCCCCAACAACAACAAACTGTACCCAAAATATCACCACATGATAAATACAAATAAAACACGCGAGCAGTAATGACTGTTGCCAGCGAGGATAATTGCGTAATTGTTGACACAACATCACCACCAAATAAATAACCAACGACAGTGCTAATGAACGGATGCCTAAATGGGCTCCCAATAGCACATCAAGCATTACGCCGAGCAACCACGCGGTCAAAATACTGTAACGATGCGGTAATGCCATCGCCCAATACATCATCACCATAAGCAGCCAGTCAGGTCGCCACGCTTCTACCATTGTGGGCAGCGGCATAATCTGAAACATCATCCCGATAAATAAAGTCAGCCATACCACTAAGCGACCATTTGCAATATGCGCGCTCATTGGTTTATCTCGCTGGTTATTGGCGTAGTCGTGGTTTCTGAAGGTGGAGCTTGAGATACTGATTCATTCGCAGCGGCTTCGGCTGCCTTTTTTATCAACTCTTGTACGTCAGCTGGAAGCGTAAAAGGTTTGGTTTCATCCGGCCAAATAAGTAATACGTAACGTATGCGATCAAGTGCCGCTAAAGGCTGAGCATTAATCACTGCATAGCTCTGACCATCATCACGGGATACACTGATAACACGGGCTACTGGATATCCTTCTGGAAAACGACTACCTAGCCCTGAAGTGACTAATAAATCGCCCACTATGATGTCAGTACTTTTAGCCACATGGCGTAATTCAATTTGATCAATATCGCCCATGCCATTAGCAATTGCACGCACATCGTTACGGGTAACACGCACCGGAATACCATGCGTTGCATCTGACACCATCAACACACGGCTGGTAAACTCACTCACTTCAACCACCTGCCCGACAACACCTTGGCCATCAACCACAGGCTGACCGACATAAATGCCGGTTTGCGAACCATGATTTAACACCACAAACTGTCTAAATGGATCGCTGGCCACTTCCATTACTTCGGCCACCATTTTACGAGAATCCATATGCACAGGTGAACCGAGCAATGCCCGTAAACGCTCATTTTCTTGGCGAACATGCTCAAAACGTTGTAAACGCTCTGACATGAGCAGCTGTTGGCGTAATAGTTGTTTGTTTTGCAATTCAAGCATGTTGCGGGTTGCAAATGCCTCGGCTGACCAGTCGAGCATCACACCTGGTACATTGGCTAAATATTGAAGCGGGCTTAACACCGAGGATAAAGACTGGCGAATGGGATCCAGGCGATGATTAGTCATCAGTAATGCCACCGACAAAATAATTGCCAGTGTCAATCTAAATTGACTAGAGACGCCACGAACGAAAATTGGTTTCATAAATTGTTCGCAACTTTGTTAACCCATAAAATGCCATTAACAAAGCCGCTCAGCCGATGATAATTAGGTCTCTTCAGAGAACAAATCACCACCGTGCACATCAATCATTTCAAGGGCTTTACCACCGCCACGAGCAACACAAGTCAGCGGGTCGTCTGCGACCATCACCGGAATGCCCGTTTCTTGCATTAATAAACGGTCTAAGTCACGCAATAATGCACCACCGCCGGTTAAGACCATGCCACGCTCAGCAATATCGGACGCCAGCTCTGGTGGCGACTGCTCAAGGGCAACCATCACCGCACTCACTATGCCAGATAACGGCTCTTGTAATGCTTCTAATATTTCATTGCTGTTTAAGGTGAAGCTTCTTGGCACACCTTCTGCGAGGTTACGACCGCGCACTTCAATTTCAAGTACTTCGTCACCAGGGTATGCGGTGCCAATGGTATGCTTAATACGCTCAGCCGTTGCTTCACCAATTAAGCTACCGTAGTTACGACGGACATAATTAATAATCGCATCGTCAAACTTATCACCACCAATACGTACTGATGAAGAATACACCACGCCATTTAACGAAATAATCGCCACTTCGGTAGTACCACCACCAATATCGACAACCATAGAGCCGGTCGCTTCTGATACTGGTAAACCAGCACCAATCGCTGCAGCCATTGGCTCTTCGATTAGGTACACTTCACGAGCGCCTGCACCCATTGCTGATTCGCGAATCGCGCGACGTTCAACTTGAGTTGCGCCTACGGGTACACACACTAATACGCGAGGACTGGGGCGGAAGAAACTGTTGTTGTGTACTTGCTTAATAAAATGCTGAAGCATTTTTTCAGTCACATAGAAATCAGCAATTACGCCGTCTTTCATTGGACGAATAGCTTGAATATTACCAGGCGTTCGGCCTAGCATTTGTTTTGCCTCTCTACCGACTGCAGCAACTGACTTTGGCCCATTGCTATTGCGTTCGCCGCGAATGGCAACCACTGAGGGTTCGTTCAAAACGATGCCTTCATCGCGAACATAAATAAGAGTGTTTGCCGTACCTAAATCGATCGATAGGTCGTTAGAAAAAATGCCGCGCAACTTTTTGAACATGTATCAGGCCTGTATTCTGTTGAGTCAGAAGAAGAAAAATCAGCTAACTTTATCAATGACACCCCCATTCTACAATACCGAATAGGTTAACAATTGCTAATCTGGCGTTTTTTTTTACAAAAGCTGTTAAAAAAACAACATTCGCGCAGTTTTAAATCAAAAAAGCGCAAAACTGACGCTTTTTTATCCAGATCATTGACCGACTTCGCGCCAATAAATGATCCTATCATGGCCTCGGTAACGCCCCAAGAACGCACTTGCTCTTGGCTCATAGAGCAGAGTTGGACTTGCCTCGTCCCAATTCCAATACCACTGAAGCCAGGGCTCTACTTTTAACGGGGCAGTCACCTGACCTCGATATGCTGCAGAGCCGCTATTTTGCCATAATAAGCTTAATCGGCCACTGCTAACTGAACTGCCACCATCACGGCGAGTCACGGTTTGACCAGCGGTTAAAGATGGCGCGTATATTTCGCTGCCATCAAGCGCATCGATAACGTGAGTACAGCTATCATCGGTGTTAGTTATCCAAGCGCTACCATTCCAATATTGGGCATAGGTTGGCATACGCAGTATTTCATTTTCAGGGCCAAAGGTATTGTCCATCACCACTCTGCCATGACGTAAATCTTGGGTCGATAATAACGTTGCAGTGCAGTCGTTGCTGGCGGCACAGTTACCACTGCTGTCGGTTCGCATATCAGCAGAGGCAACAAAAGACACCGCCCCATCGTTATCAAATACTTGTACGCCGATAGCTAATTGACTAAATGGTCCATCCACACTAGGGGCCACAGTACGACTAAAATTAGCTTGGTAAGATAATCCTACGTTTGCTTCTCCCAAAGCCCAAGAGCTGGCATCAATAGGTAACACGCTTAACCTGCCGCTTAAATCCACACCATCATTGGCATTTTCGCCCACTAAGCTGGCACCGGCTTTAGCAAAGGCATCTTGATAATTTTGGGTAACATAACTGCCAGTATTTAAAGAACTTAAGGTTAATGTTAGATCAAAGGCTTGGTCCATATAGCTAAAGCTACCGCAAGATGGCAGCACACTTGAGCTACTCACCACAAAGCGGTCGGGTACAAAGCGCCCTATATTAGGCGATGTCGCCAGCGGAATATCGTAAAAGCTCGAACCTAAATAAGGACTCGCCGGATCTGCGGTAAATTTAAACACCCCCACTTCGGTTACCGACTGAGACACGGTATTACTGTTAGTGGTTTGGGCGACATGATTATATTGTTCTGCTCCCACCTCACCTAGCACGCCGCCAGATGGGGCAACTAATTGATGGCCTAATGTTACCTCGTTATGGGCATAATTTGGCGTATTGATGTTATCGCAGTAATCAGTATCAACGTCAGACTCCCAGGCTTTACCTTGAACAACTACGTTAAATGACTCGCCGGCTTTTTTGTATCGATTACAGCTACTATCACCTGCAGAGCACTCAGCATTATTATCTTCAGGCATAACACACAAGCCCACAGGGAAACTGACAAACTGATCTGAGCCGGTCATGATCAAACCTTGCTCATCGCCTGTACCAGTGTACTTAGCATCAAGCTGTATTTTTCCGGCATCGGGATAATTGACGTCGATGTTAGCTTTACCTGTGTCATCGAATGCCAACGCAAGCGTGGTTGCTGTGCTCTCCAGTTTACTCATCACCGTATTATTTACTGTTATCACTTGACCACTAATTGGAGTGATGGGATTGATATAAGAGCTCCAAAAATCGACATTTTTAGTGATTTTGGAAAACAGAGGGACACATTGCAGGGTCTCATCTGAGGTTTTCACCGCACTGATCGAAATATTGCCTGTCGGTTTGTTGGCCAATTTATCTGGCACATCAAAAATAAACCCGCTTTCGGCAAAACTTAAAGTACAGCTTGCGGTATTTAACCCACCAGCACCGCTTCGGCACAAAGTATTACTGCCTGCTATGGTAGAAGGAACGGAAGAACTCACCCCTATGGTTATGGGTGTAATCACATTATTGCGTAAAGCGACCGTTGCACTGCCATTTTCAAACTTCACTACATTGGTTTTAATAGCGTCAACATACCAAGCGCCATTGGTATTAGGAGCAAGCGATAAATTAGCCTCCACTGGATCAGTAAATAAATTACATGCCGCATCTTTACACGCTCTGACCGTCATGGTTTCGGCCTTACAGGTCAATGGCGAGCTAGTATAGTCAAACTCAAAATGATGAATTTGTTGACCGATCGGATTGGATTTAAGGGCACAAACCTTAAAGTTATCCATCTCATGATTATTGTTTGCGCCACCTGTGGAACCAGTAATAGACAGGTAAAAACTTTCAGGTACGGGCGCTTGCCCGCTGACGCTTAATGCATCAAAAGGAGCGATTAAGGTTTCATAATCATCTGGATCACCGTTGTTAACAGTATCTCGCAGCACTGACACCATGGCCTTACCTGGGGTTCGCGAATCTATGATGATTTTGTATTTATGATTTGGCTGAGCGCTGCTTGTGCTGCGCACATCAATTTTGGGGCTAATGTTGGCATTAGTACCTGTTAGATATTGGTAATCTGTACCTGAGGAACCACGGATAGCCACGGCCTGAGATCTAAACCCAGGTCCACCAATCTTACCTTCGTTGGGGTTAGAGAAGTTGCCGTATTCATCCAATGCGATACCAAGCCAACCACCAGCAAAACCAGGAGTACCATTATTACGCTGTGCATATCCTAAGGCGCCACCAAAACTACCAGGCTGAGGAGTAATACTGGCATCAGACAAGATAATTGCAATGCCGTCAGCCCCTGTGCCCGACTGGCTCGACCAAGCATAATAGTCAAACTCCAGCTCAACTAAGTTATCCGCAGCAGGGAATAATCGCTGATAAGTACTGGATGTCGCTTGATTGCCACTGGCTGAGGTAAAACGCAAACGGTTATTCACTATTGCAGGCGGCAATGACGAGCCTAAGACCTTGAGCGCCCAATCATCACCGACATCAGTGCGATTAAAATCGTCAGTAAAACAAGTCAAGGTGTCTACTTTTTTTTCAAACGCAACAAAGCTGTAATTCTCCCAGCGATGTTTGCGGTCGTTATCTCTAAAAGTATCTTCGTCAACGACCATGCTGACTTTGTCGTTAGTCAACTGACAACGACGCAGCCAGCCTCCATCTCCACCTAGGCGGCTGTTTTTACCTGCCACCAGCATAGGAGCATTAGTAAACCCGTTTAATTCGGTCGTTTCAGCACATTGATCGGTAATATCCTTGGTGCCATTATCTGTAAAGGTTTGCGCTTGACCAAAATGATAATTAACGGCGCTACCTCCAAGTGTTAGCGTCCCAGAGCCTGATGGCACTGATAAATAAGCAATAGTTTCATTTTGAAGTTTTCCATTTTTCAAATTTCCAGGTTGGCATTTATTATTATTAGTTCTTACCTCTGAAGTATCTAGCGCTAGTTCAATATCATAAGTAGTAGTATCAGGAGTAGGTAATTGAGAAGTACTGGTAAACCAACATTCATTATTTTGAGTTTGAATTTGATTTAATAACACATCTTGAGTAACACCTTGAGTAGAAGGTAAGGTCACTGTGGTATAAGGTGAATTAGAACCGAATAAAGCCTGATTATAGTCAACCGATCCAGCAATAAGTGGTACGCCGTCTGCGAGCTCATAAGTACCTGCTGTTACCGCTATCCAATGTACTTCAGGCATATCATTAGATTTAACATAACGGTTATCAGGTGATTCTGGTTCTTGTTGTGACCAAGTAAAACCTTGCTCAGACACACTCTTAACAAATACCGATGCAGGGCCATCACTATTACTGTCTTCTATAGTCGGCATCAAGAAAATTAATGGCGTCACACCCGTTGGAAATGGACTGTCAAAAGTAATCTTCTTGGCGGTCGCTTTACCATATTGGATATGAAATACACTAGGCGTTGATGATGCATCATTGATTTTACCGTCTGAGTTTATTTTTAAATATTTAGATGTTACCCGGCCATTAATGATTGAAGTATTATTAAGAGTTAAAGTTTCATCACTATAAATATTACCTCCAATAATTGAACCCGAATTTAACGTTAAATTATCATATGCTATCAGTTGTAACGAATTAGTATTTTCAATATTAATTTTGGCATTATTTAATTGGGAAGCGCTACCGATGAATAATCTAGCATTACCTTGCAATACGATTTCTGAATGTTGATTTAATTCCAAAGAATCGATCCAATAATCACCAGCAGGGAAAACTAATTTAGCCCCATTACCAGCAGCTATTTTTTTAAAAAAATATTCTTGTTGTGTGGAAGACATTGTTAAAGTACAAGCAGAATATAAATTAATAGAGTCAAATTGATTTAAGCCAGTATTACCTAGGACAATATTTTCATTGTCTGAGCAATATCCCACTCCACCACTAGTACCTTTACTGCTTTGAAATTTATTGCCTCCTTTTAATTTTATTCCGCGTATATCACTGCCAGTTACATCACAATAACGATCACCATTAGAAGCTGTATCACAGCTATCTGAGGGCAATCCTGAACCTTCATTATTAGAACAAAAAGCTAAATCCTCTCCCAAAGTACCATTTATTCTTGAGCCGCTTTGCATCGTTAATTGAGGGTTATTAATTTTATGACAACTCTTATTGCTGTCTTGATGATATCCTTGAGCCACATTAGGCCAAACTACTGATTCATCAATAATATCAAATGCAAACGCCTTAATAGAGAACAAGGCTATAATCACAAAAAAACTAGTCAATAAACGATAGATTGTTTTAATTCCCACGCGCTTCTACCTCCACTTGGCGACTGACTCGCAAACACGCTGAATTGTTTGAGTTTCCTGCACAGTTACCCGTTTCGCATACCGCTAAGCTGTTAATTCGATATTGGCTCACACTGCCCACAGTGGCAGTATTGCAGCTAATCGACACAGTGCAGTTATGGAACCCATTGAAGCCTAGCCCTATTGGCGGTATCCATGTTGAACTGACATCAGTACAGCTTGTGGCAGTGCCATCGACAGGAAACAGCTGAGCTAACGCGGCATCGGCACCACTGTTAGCACTAAATAATGCCCGAGTGCCCCACACTTCTTGATTAACTGACTCATCAGCATCACTAACAATGCGGATCAGACTCGCCGCAATAAGAAACATCACCGTCAGCACAAAAATACCAATAATCAGTGCACTACCTTGTTGCGAATGTTGGCTTAATTTCAGTTTAGGGTACATTCATCACCTGCACTTGATGTTGATAATTGAACGTTTCACCATTGACGCTAAATACTGGCTGTAAATGCACAATGGCATTGGTCATTAACGTTGATGGGGTAAGGATCACCGCCGGATTAACGGTTAAGGTATTAGTGATATTTTGCGCCATCAATACCCCATTGCCCATCACTGTTGGCGACATTGTTGGTGACGGTTGATTGGGCTGGTAACCATAGTCTTGATATAAGCGCAGCTCGACATTACTGGTGGTGTTAATAAAGCAGTAACTCAATGGGCTATCGGCAAGGTATAAGCGTTTTAATGGCGAAGCCTCAGTAAAGCGCACGCTTTGAGTTAAAGTAATAGTCAGCTGGTCGCCCGATCCTGCCACACTTTGCACGGTAAATCGTTTAGCGGTTGTCCCTAGGGGATGATAGATTTCTGTCGTTGTTAATGGATAAATCAGCACTGATTGACCTGCATTAATACTACGAACACTTTTAATCGCGGTTAAGCTATTTTGCGCAGCTTGCGGCACAAACGGCGCATCAAGATACGATGTGCTGGTGCTAATGGGTAATAATTCAAGGCATTGGTAACTGCCATCGGTTGCGGTAAGTACGCGCATACTATTAGGCACGGCACGGCGGATATCCCGAGTCATCCGCTCGATACCAAATCGGCTCTGACTGAGCACTTGATCAACCGCGCTTGATTCGACAAAAATGCGGGTGCCAAAAATAACAAAGCTGCTTACCCCAACCACAATAATGCCTAAGATTAGCATCACTGTAACCATTTCAATTAAGGTAAAACCAGCAGTATTTGATCGGCAGCGACAAGGCATTAGTAGTTACTCCTTAGCGCTTGGTAAGTGATCTCTTCATTGGCAGGCGTGGTTACGGCGACGGTAATTAATTTTTGCGCTTTCGTCGCCGAGTCAAGATACTCAACTGACACGTTCAACTGATAACGAGGATAGGCTTGGGCATAGGTTTGGCTTGAGTCGAGCATATTATCGTCTTGATCCAAGCCATCATAATCATCAATGTCATTGAAGGTGTCGCGGCTTTCACCGTCAGGCCCAAGAAATGGGGTTCCGTCCACTGCTAAAGCATAAGAACAAGCTGAACCTGCTGAACTATCACAGGCTGGGACACCGCCATTGGGATTGGTATTTTGATCATAACGCTTACCCCATATTTCATTCATTACCGAATGAGCCAACTCGGCCGAGCGCACTCTGTGCAAGGTTTTTGCCGCCCTGTCCGCTTGCGGAAACAACATGCTGGTGAGCATCACTATCGCAATAGCTATCACCATCATACCCACCACGAGTTCGATTAAGGTAAAGCCCCGCTCAGATGGACACAGTTGCCGCTGTTGAGGCCCTTTTCGGAGCCCTTGCCTAAGCCCTTTTACAAGCCCTTTTACATGCTTAAGTCGAGATTGCGTTTGCGTTTGCGTTTGCGCTTTAGAGAGCATAAATATACCCCTCAGACTCTACTGCTATGGCGAGGGTTTCATCGGCCACTGCATTAAAACAATGTCCTGAACACAGCGGCGATATTATCCGCCCTGCACTATCAAAGGTAATCGAAAACACTTGGCTGGCGGTACTGGCAAGGGCAATATGCGCGCCACCACTAAAGGCTTGTGTTTGCTCTTCACGTACTTGGCTTGTACATATGTTAGCCGTTGTTCTACCACTATAATGGCGTAGCGTATAGCCAGTGGCGCTAACATCAATTTGATAACACTGATCGGTATTTTGCATCGCGGTAAGCTGCACTAACCTGAGCTCGCTTATAAACTCATTGCGTAAGGTATAGGCACTGTAAGATGAGTCCGACAACAGACGCGGTAATACCGCCACGGCCAAAATGCCGATCAAAATCATGGTAGTAACCAATTCAACTAAGGTAAATCCTAGCTGAATATTGCGTTGTTGACTCACTCTGTGATGTCCTCATTCTACTTGATGAACATTAATGACATGTCAAAAGGTTAAACCACAATATTGTCAGTCACTTATATTATCTTATTCAGTATGGTAACAACAGGCTATCTTGTCTGTTTATTTATCGGGCACTATCATTTTATAGCCAAGCCAATTGAGTCGATTAAGATCTTTTTCTCAACTCACAATGCTCAAAAAAAAACCTGCAAAGCAGGCTTTTTTATGACTAATCATTAACAATCAATAATTAACAAGCGTCTGCATCAGGCATGGCTGAAAACTTAGGAGTTGATGTCGCTGTTGCTTGAGTATAAGTAAAAGAACAAGTTGATGGTGCGCCTGCTTGCTGAATTTTTAGCCCTGCTAAAGTAGCTGGAGTAACTGGAGTAGTACTAGCATCAGCTGCATCAACATCTTCAAAAATCCAATCTGCAGTTGCTACATCCAAGCCGGCTTCTAAAGCTGACTCTGTCGCTGCAATGTAACCATAAGCAATAGCTACATCATCTTCAGGTGCTGTTGTACCTGCGATATCTAAAGTTGTTGCTGTTGTTTGTTCTTCACCAGCTAAAGCCGCTTTCGAATAAACTAACGTGTTTGCACCTTGAATAGCGCCTTTTAATCCTTGTAATGCAGAAGCTCGTGCATCACCTTGCAAGTTAATAAACTTAGGTGCCGCAGTTACCGCTAAAATACCGAGAATAATGATCACAACCACTAATTCGATTAATGTAAAACCTTGTTGTTTTTGCATGTTAATTTGCATTTAACTTACCTTTTATATAATAAAATCAGATATTTAATATTTCATCTCGTTGAACCGTATTAAACCTTGGTAAAACATGACACGAGCTGAACTTCTAGCTATTGTTTGAAACGACTATCACTGACTAACGATAACCAATTAAAACGACTATCACCTTTAGTGACAATGACGGCTTAACACGGTGACTGTTTAACACTTAAGCTAAATAACACTTCGACTAATAACAGCATATTTTATTAATCATTTCAATGGTAAACACCTCAAACTATAAACTATGACTTATGGCGTGAAGGGTGTTTGGGTAAAGCTTAATACTTGCCCTGTACCTGGATTATATATCACGCCTTTTGCATCCGCAGTCGTTAAGTCAGGTGCTGGTGTAGGCACACCGCTGGTTTGGTTCAGTACTAGTGAAGCCACTTGATGATAAACACATAAATCAAGATTGTTAACGGTTATACCGTCAATACTGATAGATGAGCCGCCAGCACCATTTAGTACACTAACGGTGTAGCGTACATCGCTTGCATCTTGGTTAGCCAATACGTTTCTTGGCGCATTTTGTAACACTGAATCAAACACTTCCTGACATCGGGTGCTATTCATAGCGGTTGCATTGGTGTTTGTGGTGCCTGTTGGATAACCAAAACGCGTGTCTAATGACACACTGGTGCCGTCTAAAATGACATTATCATTACGACGACCATCGACTTCCCACTGGGCACGCACAAAACTCACCGCAGTGGCTAAACCACCCGCTACTCCGTCTACACTGGCGTCTTCAGCATCATCGGTCACATTTAAAAAACGCGGGATCGCTGTGGCGGCCAATAAACCGAGGATAACAATAACAATGACCAACTCGATCAATGAAAAACCTTGTTGTTTCAATTTCATAATATTTTACTCTTCTATATTGCGCCTAAAACAGAAATAATATTGGTTCAGCTCTAACTTAGCTAATATTATCAGCTTATTAACACTTTAACACTAATGGAACACTCTCTATCGGTCATTAATTAAAAATATCACTCTACCCGTTTGCAATTGATAACTTAAATTGGCTTTATTATCTGAAGAGTAGCGGCAAATATTAGTATCAGACTGATAATCTACCGTAATATGCAACTGTTGAAGATTAGTGGCCAGTAATTGGCCCCATAGTCGCTCGCAACCTTGAACATCATTCGTATCAATGATTGGCCAACCTTGATCAGATAAAGAAATCCAATTATTGGTGCCAACGAGATCAGCATCGTCGTTAATCTCGTCGGTGTTGGTTCGACCGTTTTTTGACGCTGTCTTATTGCTCTGTGAGGTAAGCACATTTGATGCCAGATTATGCCATGACAACTGCATTTTATCCGGCCGACCAGAAGCTAACCATTGACTGCGCACCATAGCTAACACATTCAAAAAACGATTTTGTTCAAGCTCTAGACCCCGTCCACCTATATTTGACGCGGTATTGAGATAACGTATACCGAAAATAGCCAGCAACACTAACAACACCACAATAGCAATGACCCTGCCATAAATGCTAAGCAGTTCATGATCCGCTTTTTGCTGGCTTAGCATGCCGCTATCCCATCAATAATGTGCATTATGCGTTAACCGCCTTTGACCACATTAAGCATATCCCACATAGGAAGATAAATGCCCAGTGCCAGTATCAATACAATGCCAGCAACAAAGCCGATTAAAATAGGTTCGAGTTTTGCCGTCAGATTTTTTAAATCGTAATCGACTTCGGCTTCATAAAAATCAGCGGCATCATTTAATAGCTGATCGATTTGGCCCGTCTCTTCACCCACGGCCACCATTTGCAGTACTAACGGCGTAAACAGCTGACTGCTATTGGATACCCTTAGCATTGATTCTCCCGATTCAATACCATGGCGCATCCCGACAATCTGGTCATGCATATAGGCATTATCCACTGCATCCGCCACCAAACTTAATGCTTGGGTCATGGGAACACCCGCACTGATCATCATCGAAAAACTGCGACAATAGCGCGACAAGGTTGAACGCTCAATAATGGAGCCTATAACAGGAATATGCAGTTTCCATAAGTCCCACTGTTTTTCACCTTTTGCACTATGATGCCAATATCGAATACCCACTACAACGCCAATCAATAGCACTATCATGTGGGGCCAGAAATTAACAAACAGGCTAGAGGTGCCAATTAATATTTTTGTCGCCCATGGTAGTTCGGCACCAAAACGAGAGAACATATCGGCAAACTTAGGGATAACCATAATATTCAAAATAACCATCGCAATGGTAATGGCGATCAATACAAACATGGGATAACGCATTGCCGCTTTAATCCGCCGACGAGTTTCTTGTTCTCGCTCGATATAACCTGACAACTGGATAAAGGCATCTTCCAACTTACCGGTATTTTCACCCACATGGATCATCGACACAAACAACGAATCGAATATCTCCGGATGTTGATTCATCGCTGAAGATAACGGTCGACCCGAAGTGAGCTGTTGTGAAATATCATCTAAGGCTTGTTTCATCCGATCAGAATGAGTGGTTTCTGATAAGCCCGCAATCGCCCTTAAAATGGGAATACCTGAACGGGTCAGTGAATACATTTGCCGACTAAATATTTGCAATTCTTCCAGCGACACTTTGCTTTGAAACAAGCTCATTGAGAAAGGTTGCTTGGTTTTCACTTCATGTAATTCTAGTGGAATAATCCCACGAGAAAGCAACGCATCGGCCGCCGCGCTTTCATTGGCAGACTCAAGCTGTGAACTAACAGCCTGCCCTTGTGAATTACGTCCTCGATATTGATATGTTGGCATTATTACAATCCAATATCTTGTTGGCTAATCAAATCTTCCGACAAGGCCACTTTCGATTCACTGACATCTTCAACCAGTTTTGACACCTCTTCGAGTGTGGTCGTGCCTAAGAATAAATACTCCATCGCGGAATGTGCCAGTGGGATAAAGTTAGGACTGCGCAGGGCTGCACGAGCGAAATCTTGCGGATTACCGGTGCGCATGGCATCTATCATGTTCTCATCGAGTTCGAGTATTTCAAAAATACCAATCCGGCCGCGATAGCCTGAGCCGTTACAGGTTTGACAACCGCTGCCCACTTTAAACGTGGCGCTGCTAATATCTCTTTTAGTCACACTGTTAAGCCAGCTACGTTCAGCCGCTGTGGGCTGATAATCTACCGCACAATTATGGCAAACACGTCGAACCAGACGCTGAGCGATAATGACCCGCAGCGCACTGGCAACCAAATAACTTGCCGCGCCCATATCGAGTAATCGCAACGCGCTGGTAACAGCATCATTAGTATGTAACGTCGATAACACGAAGTGACCGGTTAATGCACCTCGTAAACCAATTTCCACGGTTTCTTGGTCACGCATTTCTCCCACCATGATGATGTCGGGATCTTGACGAAGCGTGGTACGCAACACGTTAGAAAAGTCTAAACCAATCTTATGATTAACCTGGACTTGGTTAATTCGCGGTAATTGATATTCAATCGGATCTTCTACGGTGATAATCTTTTTATCTGCAGTGTTAAGCTCACTTAAAATACCGTACAAGGTGGTCGTTTTACCGCTACCCGTTGGCCCAGTAACTAACAACATACCGTGAGGACGTTTAATCTGTTTACGAATACGCGCCACAATATTCGCTGGCATACCGGTTTCATCTAAGGTGCGCAGGCCGGTGGTTTGATCTAATAAACGCATCACCACAGATTCGCCATGATAAATCGGCATGGTCGACATCCGCACGTCGATTTGATGACCTTTTATTTCCATATGAAAACGGCCATCTTGTGGCATACGCTTTTCTGAAATATCCAATCCCGCCATCAATTTAAGCCGTAATACCAGGGCCGAGGCAATATTGACTTCACTGAGAATGTTTTCATGCAATTGACCATCAATACGCTGGCGGATCCGCAAGACTTTATCGCCGGGTTCAATGTGAATATCTGAGGCACGCATTTGAACCGCATCCTCAAAAATAGACTGTAATAACTTCACCACTGTGGTTTCGTTATCACTGTCGCTTTGCGTTAAATTAGCCAAATCGAACATGTCATCAGCGGCATATTCTTCATCAAGCTTACCGGCAATCGCTGCAATTTGATCGGTACGGCGGTAAAGGTTGTCAAACGCATCGAGTAATTGTTGTTCTGGCGCCACCGCGATCATTAACTGCTTAGGGGCAACTAATACTTCAATGTTGTCGATAGCCTGCAAATCAGCAGGATCACTCATGGCAACTAACACATGGTCAGAGTGACTCTCCACCACTAAAGCACGAAAACGCCGCGCTTGTACTTCGGGGAGAATATTGACCACTTCGGCGGCAATCGGACGACGACTAATATCAAGGTACGGTAAATTAAGCTGCTGAGATAAAAACTTAAGTAACTGATCTTCAGTGATACAGTTCAAATCAATTAATGTCCGACCCAGCTTTTTACCTGAGCTACGTTGCTCTGTTAATGCTTGCTGTAATTGCTCGTCGGTGATAATCAGCTCTTGAACAAGAAGATCTCCTAACCGCATCTTTAACTTAGGCTTCATCGGTTTGCTCCTAACTGATCTAAACGCTTTTCAATAAATGTCATGGCGGACGTTGATAACCCTTCATAGCTTAATGCCGATCGGTAAGCTTGCGCGGCTTGCGGATATTTTTTCTGCGAATCGAGTGCATAACCTAAGCCCATCCACCAGCGAGATTTAGTCGATTCAGAGACCAATAAGTGACGGTAAGTCGCCTCGGCTAAAACAAAGTTTTTCGATTTTTGGGCCAAATCGGTTTGGGCGATCCATTTATCACGAGCCCACAAAGAGTTATCGGGGATCATTGCCACTGTCGACAATGCGGCGTCATAGGCTTTCATTTGGGTTTGAATTCGCGACAGAATCACATAAAACTCCCATTGTTGCGGAAACAAACTCATTCCACTTTCGAGTAATAGCATTGCCGCCGTAAGATTATTTTGCGCATAATAAATTTTGACCAATTGCTTACGGGCTTTATGTAAACTCGGTTGTAAAATAATCGCTTCTAAATAGTAACTTGCTGCATCATCAAGGCGCTGCGCTTGCTCTGCATCCATCGCTTTTTGATATTGCAATTGCGCCATTTGCGTCTTAGTGAGAACCACCTCTTTGACCGTCATCTCCACAGGTTTTTGTTTAACGATAGGTGCTTGTGCAGCTAAACCAGACGATGGCGCTGTGGTTAAGCCTTGCGTGGGGGCAATGTTATTAGATGACATATTAGTCGAGGCAATCTTAGTCGGTACGATGTTATTAGATGAAGTGTTATTAGGTACCGTGTTATCAGAGACAGTCTTATTTGAGCCTGAAACACTGGGCTTATCTGTGACTATTTCTGTGACTAAGGTTGCCGCTATTTGCACGGGTGTTTTGACTATTTCAGCGACTTTAACGCTGGTTTGTGGTGCCAATTCTGAAGACATGTCAATAGTTTCAGCCGTCGCCACAAACCCAGTGCCCACGGCTGAGGTATCCGTTGTCTGACTGTCTTGAGTGATGCCTTGAATATTGTCTGCCGTTATCGCCTGAGTTGATGCTTCAATAGGAGCTTGAATCGATGTCGCTGTTGAGCTTAGAGCCAACTTAGGCTGCTCAACATCAACACCATCATTATCTTGTGGCTGACTCAGCAATGATTGGGTTTCTTTACTCGCAGATGCGCTGACAGCGCCTGGATCACTGACCATTTGAATATTGGCTTGGCGGTACATAGACACACCAAACCACAACGTGGGGATCAATAGTGCCGCAACAATAATAAGACCAATAGATGCTGAGCGAGATTTAGCGACGGATTGATACTGAATTTGAGGACGCACGAATTCTCCCACCGGTAGTGCCGATGGGTTGTCCATTCCGGGCTGCTGACCCTGTTCTAAATCGTTGAGCATTTTGATAATCACACTCATTTAATTTCGCTTATTTGTGTCATCCATTCACCACAACAATTTGGGCCATTCAGTCCAATAAACAACATCACTGCCCCAAACAATATAATGAGCAGCATACTGACACGAGAGAACGTTACTTTATGTTGTAAATTAACATCTTCGGTATCCATTATTGCCGCGAGACAATGCCGCGACAGTACCTTTTTTTCACCTTGGCCATAACACAGCAATAAGCTCTTATGCGCCAATATGTTCACTAAACGCGGGATGCCTCGAGCGGCTTTTGCAATACGCTTAATATCGACGGTACCAAACAATTCCGGCCCTTGATAACCCGCAACAGCAAGTCGGTGATGAATATAAGCTTGTATTTCATCCCATGTTAACGGACGCAGATCATAGCTAAAGGTAATACGCTGTCTTAATTGTCTAAATTTGGGTTGCGCCAAACGTTCGTCTAATTCTGGTTGACCAAACAGCACCACTTGCAACAACTTGCGACTTTCGGTCTCTAAATTAGTAAATAAGCGTAACGCTTCAATACTGTCATCAGGTAATGATTGCGCTTCATCCAACACTAACACCACGTGAAAGCCTTGCTGACTTAACCCTAACAAACGCTGATGGATAAGCCTTGTTAGTTGTTGCTGATCGACTTTATTGGGTAATGCTAAGCCAAGCTCTCCTGCTACGGCCCAACGTAATTCTTTAGGATTCAAATAGGGATTGGGTAAGTAAGCGCAATGGTATTGAGCCGGTAAATCATTTATCAGCTTACGACAAACCAAAGTTTTACCAGTACCCACTTCACCAGTAACCTTGATAAAACCTTCACCGGTTTGTAATGCTGTTTGCAGCACTTGTAAGGCTTCCACATGCGGCGACAACCCAAAAAAGAAACCCGTATTTGGGGTAAGTGTAAAGGGTAACTGACTTAAGCCAAAGTGCTGCAAATACATAATTACTGGCTATCCCTTATCAAATTCAACCGCCACACTTATCAACCGCCTACGGCAACTTATCGATCAATCACCAACCGCCACTACTTAGAAGGATACCAACGCTCTATTAAATCTTGTGAGCGCTTTAACTCATCCTTCCATGTGTCACCACCGACAACCGTGGGTTTCAACATAATAATCAATTCGGTTTTCTTTTTAGATTTAGTGCGGCTGGTGAAAGCTTCGCCCAGAAAAGGAATATCACCCAATAACGGTACTTTTGATACGGTTTCAATGTTTTCGCTCTTCATTAATCCACCAATCACCACGACATCACCAGAAGCGGCGCGGATAACCGTATCCGACTCACGGATCTCACTTTGCGCTAACGGTAACTCTAAGGTTGAATCACTGATTTTTATCTCTTTAGTTTGTTCCTTCACATCTATCACTGAGGGATGAACATGCAATATTACATTGCCATCTTCGTCAATCTGAGGCGTTACATCTAAGGCAATGCCGGAGAAAAATGGCGTTAGTTCAACCTGTGGCGTCGTTACTGGAGTGGTGCCGGCCACTGTAGTTGTTGATACATCGGTGACAAAGTATTCGTCATTACCCACTTTAATGACCGCTTTTTGGTTATTAGAAGCCGTAACACGAGGACTTGAAAGCACATCTACATCACCTTGAGTATCCAGCAAACTAATAATGCTACTAAAATCGCTTCCGGTGAAATTAATCGAGGTGACACCGCCAATGGCAGATGTAATGGCATTACTTAAACCTTGTCCTGCTGAGGTACTGAAATCAATGTTGGTATTGCCGGCATGGCCTAAAACATTCTCCCACTGGATCCCTTGCTGGTAACCATCAGATAAGGTTACTTCTATAATTTTTGCTTCTAAAATCACTTGGCGCTGTAAATGGCTTTCGGCTATTTGTAAGAAGCTACGGATTTGACGTAATTCATCAGGGAAAGCCCGAACGGTTACCAGCCCTGCTTGAGGTGTCACCACCACTTGTCGCCCGCCACCGGTTTCACCCATAATTGACATTAAGGTGGCTTCTAACTCACCCCAAAAATCCGTCTTGGTCGTTGAACGAATAAACGTACCATTGGTATTGTCACTGCTGTTGGCATTGCTACTATTGTTACTGTTACTCGAACTACTGTTGTTGCTCGAACTGCTATTACCGCTGCTGTTTGAGTTACTATTTTGATCAGAAATACGACCGGAGCTCACCGAGGTTAATGACAAACCTTCTCGTTGCATATAGATATAATTTAATGGGAACGTTTCGGTTCTCATACCCGACGGGTACACCCGTAAAATACGACCTTCGCGCTTAACTTGGTAACCGTAAATGTCTTCAACAACCTGAATGGTTTCTGCCAAGGTGACCGCTTTTAATGATAACGAAATGTTACCTTGCACATCAGGATGTACCGCAACACTTAATGGCGTGTCTTTGACTAAGCTTGGAAAGAACACTCTCGCATCAACGTCATTTGCTGACACATCAAAACGACGCTCTGCAGGTAAGGCCCTTGCTGATGAGCTCAACACATTATTACCATTAAGCTCACGTTGAACATCTTCAGGCATAACCGCTGGTGGTGGCACAGTGGCTTGACGGGTCTCAGCTTGTTGCCTTGACTCATTCAAGGCCGCTTTTGCGGTTTGTGGATCGGGTCTATCTGTCGTTTGGCAAGCAACTAGGCACAGCGACATCAGAGGAGTAACATATTTAATTACATTCATTTTTATTCTTATCCTACCGCTCTGTTATCGACTGAAATAGCTGAAGTTTTCTTCCATCTGACAAGGTGACATAGTCTTTGCTAATCTTTGATACACGTAATCCACTGCCGCTAATTGTGTCACCCACCGAAAGAATAATATTATTAATGACCGCATAGCTATGTTGGCCGTTAACAATACTGTTTAACACCAAAGATGGATTATCGGCTTTGGCCTTAACAGTAACAAAACCCTGACCCGGTAAGGTTGGATCTCGTAATGTCTGTGCGTTTGCAGCAAACACTAACAGCATCATTAGGCAGGATGCATACGCCATGGGATTAATCTTGTTTCGCAACACTGATAAAGTCCTTATTCACACTCAGTGTGTAAAGTTCTAATTCAACTAACGCTTCGGGATGAGATTCAACACGGTAATCTAAACGCTTCCAATACAATTTATCTGGCATTGTTTCAACGGCTTTAATAAACGCTAAAATAGCAAAATAATCGCCTTTTAACATCAGCTTAATACCATGACTGTAAAGGTTAACGTTACTGCCATCACCCACTTGCAGTAAGGCTTTGGGTGCAATGGAGGCAAACGAGATTAATGTCACACCTTTCACATTACCCAACAAGTTGGCTAATACTGTTGGCATGTAATCCGCAGGAACCATATCAACCATTTGATCGGTGAGATCGGCATCAATCAATTGCATCTGCTCGGTAATGATTTGTAACCGTTGCTGATAATCTTTATTAGGGTCAAGTTGTAAACGCTCTTCATAGAGTGCCACTTGCTGTAAGGAAATCGAATTTTCTTGTTCTAGTCCCTTAAGCTGATTTTGTAAGCTTTGGTGCTGTTTCCAAAGTGATTCTAATGGCATAAACAGCAACATCCCTGCCACAACTAGCAGAGCAAACGTAATCAATATCCGCTCTCGAGGGCTTAACGCATCAAATTTTGACGACCACACCAGCCATTGCTGCTTCATTGTGCTGACTCCTTAGCAATGGGTTGGCTTATTAATTTAAACGCCAACGGTTGTGCTTCGCCGCGATCCATCGTCATTGCTGAAAACGCATAACCCTTTAATGTTGAAGTGGTTTTGAGTTTATCTATCCATAATGGAATACTTTGCGGATGACGACCGTAACCTTCAAACTCAATGCGTTGAGCATCGTTGTTTTGCTGTTCAATGGTGATATGACTCAACCACACACTGCTATCCGCCACGGCGGCCAAGTCAGTCAGCATTGGCGAGTAACCTTGGCTAATCAGAGTATTGCGTTGACTAAGTTCATCTTTTAACAGTTTTTTTAGATCTAAACGCTGCTGCTCAAGCTCAACCTTTGCCACTAAGTCCCCATTGGGCTTACGGGCAGCAATTTGTTGTTCAAGCTGACTTTTCTGGTTTTTTAAACGATTTTTCTCAGTGCTTGCCTGCTGGTTTAGGGTTTGCAACTCATCGGTATGCCACAGTCCTACTGCATAAAGTACCGCGCTGCATCCGCACAGAAAGGCCAATGCAAGCATCAGCCTTATAAACGTCAGTCTTTGTTTTTTCGGCAACAAATCTGTGGAATATAAATTAACGGCGGTTTTTATCACACTTCACCTCGAGCTAATTCCTGCAACGCTAACTGAGCAAGTAAACTCGGTACGCCATCGTGAGTCACGGCAAACACTTTTTGATTAAAGTTAGCGCCGACAAGATTGGCTACCGATGAACTATCACCTTCAGCCAAGATACTAATCGATCCCACTGGAGCTTGACGTAATTGGCTTTCAAAATAGTCCATAGACCGTTGAATTTCTAAACTGAGATTATCGGCTAAGCCCAGTTTTAACTCCTCTAAAGTCGCTTTGTTAAGCTGATTAAACCCTCTCACTCGACGTTGCATTAACACTTCACCCGCTTTAACAACCAACAACAACAACTCTTGTTGTGGCAAGTGGGCTACCAACATATGTGCCATATTATCGTGAGCTAATAGGTGGCTTAATGCTAATTCTTCAATGCTTATCCCAGCAACATCTAGTCCATTAGCATCACAAGCACTCGCCACTTGGGTTAAAAACTGACGGCTACTAACCACCACATTCACTTTTGAACTGGAGATAAGACTGGACTCAAAATAATCCAGATAAATATTAGTGACAGGCTCTGACACCATATCTTTAACAGACCAGATCAACGCCTGAGTCACTTCGCCAGGTTCGACATTGGGTTTGTCAGCTTGTAATAATTGATAATACTGCTGCGACAGTACTAATTGCACCCGAACTCGGCCAAACTGGCTCTTTAGTGTTTCAAAGGCTTGAAGCAAATTGTTTTTTTGTACTAAAATTTGATTGATAACTGGCGCGATTTGACCTTGTTGGGGATGACACACCCACAGCGAATTACCAGTGATAAATACGCCTACATTACCCATCAATTGCGATGTCTGCCAAAAAGCTAGTTTACTCAAAAAACCATTGTCCATTGGGTAGTCCATATTCACTAACATATTAATTAGTTAGTTAAGATTACTGAGCAGAGGTACAACATCAAAAAAACGACATTATAAATCTAATACACCAACACGTAACATCGATTCAATTCGATTAAGATATATGGTGTTTTCTAGTATTACCGGGCAATTTTATCACGATTACAGTTTGTTATTATTGCGTTAATGCTATAAATCATCATAAATATGCCACATATCTACTTACAATAAGGTGCAATCTATTGATAAACAAGGTCTAACGTGAATGAATTACAGCAAACATAGCACTATAATACTCAAACTTCAGATCTTTGCCCCAAAAACTCTCCCTGAGCGGCACTCACGCCTAGAATTTTTAACGTTTGCCATTCTTCGAAACATTCAACACCTTCAGCAATAACTTTCACTTCGGCGCGATAAAGGCCACCAATTAGACTGCGTATAAACAATTGATTTTCTGAACGTTGATGTACTCGTCGCACGATCGAACGATGTAATTTCACTAAATCAAAGTGGTACTCCTGAATATAGTGAGTCCCCACAACATATTGGCCAACATGATCTACCGCTAATTTAGCGCCCATTTTTCTTAACATATCGAGCGTTTTAAGCAGTGAAGTATTTTTCTGGTTTTTAACAATGATGTCTTCCGACACTTCAAAAATAAGTCGAGCCGCTAAAGGGCGATGTTCCAATAACGTCGATTGTAACCAACGAACAAACGCTCTACTGGTCAAACTATATAGGCTTAAGTTGATACTGTAGGTTGATGTATTTTCGGACATTAACCTGAAGAGTACTTGTTCCAACATTTGGCGTTCAATCTGTGGCATCAATCCACATTTATTGGCCATCGGAATAAACAGTGTTGCGCGCACATCATTACCGTGTAAATCACGAGCACGACTGAATATTTCATAATGTAAAATCTGATTATCGCTATCGACAATAACTTGCTGTAAGGTAAAAAATCGTTTTGAAACCAGTGCATTTTCAATGAAACTACGCCAACGCACAGAACCTTTAGCAATTTGTTCATCTAACGCGCCTTTGTCGTACATAAACCAGTTATTAACCCGTTGTAATTGTGCTGCTCGAAGTGCCATCTCTGCTTCTTCAACAAGTTGAACTTGTAAATCTGCAATTTTAAAAAACGCACAGCCTAAATGTAGAAAATTATCAGGATTACCTATGCCAGAAAAAGGTAATGCAAGGCAGGTTTTGAGTATTCGCTGGGCTAACTGATCCGCTTCTACCTGGGATAATTGTGGTACGACTATGGCTAGTTGTGAGTAACTACGCCGCGCAAAAATACTGTCCTCATATTGGACTAATGCAGTAGTAATGGCTTGGGTTGTTAATGAAAGCATGGTCTTCACACCGCTCTCACCGTATTGGTCTTCGACTAAATCAACATCATCAAACTCAATCAACATCAGTACGCCATGAACAATCATTTTTTGATTATGGCTCAATCCATCAAGACGGTTTTGAAAGAATATCGGGTTGCCAATCTGAGTTTGTTTATCAAGGAAAGTATCTTTACGAATAAATTGATCTAAGCGGCCACGTTCTTTGCAGGCATCATCGAGCTCGGCGAGTAATTGACTTATCGCACGATTGATCATCCTTGGCTTACCATTAGTCGGCATATCGGCAGCTTGCTTTAAATGACCGTCTAAAATGAGCTTACTGCGCAGAGCGAGTTGTTCAATCCCATCTAACTCCCTGGAATACCAACCATAACCAAAACGCACAAAAATTCCGATGCTGATAAAACCAATGACGAGCATAATCAGCTCATGCCAGCCAAAATCATGTAAAGAAAATGGCGGAGGTAAGGTTATCGTCATCGATAATTTTCCATGACTTAACTGGGTCTGATAAAGGGTCAAACTGCTGCTGGGCGTATCGGCTTTACTGCGATGAAATTGATAAACTAATTGGCTGCCTTGCGACAGAGCAAAATCAACCGCGTTATAAGCCGTTAGCAAAGGGGGTAACCAAGTAGAAAATTGATTATTGCCATGTTGTTGATAGTCAGCAGCTAACATGGTTTCTAATTCAGCGACTTTCTGTTGCTGAAAAGTGTAGGTTAATTGAGTAAAGCCCATCACCGCACACAGTAAAAACACAAAAGCCACTGCGACTAATGAAAGCAGCCAAAAGCTGGTCAGTTTTTTGGTAAGGATCTTGGTGAGTTTCATTTATCCGCTATCCTGCTGGATTTATTTATTTTATTAATAACTCAAATTTTGTCCAGTATAACGATTGTGCTCGGCAAGTTCACTATTCGTTTTTAATCATGCTTTTGCAATAGCCAATAAAAAGGGGCAAAAGCCCCTTTAATTAACGATATTTTTTTACCATCATGCGATGACTTATAGCAGATCATCTATCGCTGATTATTTATAGCTAACTGTCTATACCTGATATTCAGTCGGCAAGGTGATGATTTTAGCCACCCCAGAATCGATTGCCGCTTGTGATACTGCTCGAGCAACTAGCGGCAGTAATCTTGGGTCCATTGGTTTAGGCAACACATATTGTGAACCAAAACTCAATGATGACACGTTTGGATAAGCGGCTAATACCTCAGCAGGGACAGGCTCCTTGGCGAGGTTAGCAATAGCATACACTGCAGCCAGCTTCATTTCGTCGTTAATCACAGCCGCGCGGACATCGAGCGCGCCTCGAAAAATAAACGGGAAGCACAATACATTGTTTACTTGATTTGGATAGTCACTACGACCCGTACCCATAATTAAGTCTTTACGGATGCTATGGGCTAATTCAGGTTTAATTTCTGGATCAGGATTTGAACAAGCAAAAATAACCGGGTTTGGTGCCATTAAGGCGATATCATCAGCAGCCAGAAGGTTCGCGCCTGACAATCCTAAAAATACATCGGCATCCTTCATCACATCTTGCAAGGTGCGTTTGTCAGTATTGTTAGCAAATAATGCTTTGTATTCATTGATATCGTCACGACGAGTATGGATAACGCCTTGCCTGTCGAGCATGTAAACATTTTCTCGTAATGCACCACATTTTACTATCATGGTCATACACGCAATCGCAGCAGCACCAGCACCTAAACAGACAAATACTGCATCGTCAATTTTTTTACCCTGAATTTCGAGCGCGTTTAACATGCCGGCAGCCGTGACAATAGCAGTGCCATGTTGATCGTCATGAAACACCGGAATATTACAACGCTTAATGAGCTCGCGTTCAATTTCAAAGCATTCTGGCGCCTTAATGTCTTCTAAGTTAATCCCACCAAAAGTATCGGCAATAGACTCAACGGTATTGATAAAATCTTCAGTGGTGCGGTGTTTCACTTCAATATCAATCGAGTCAATATTAGCAAAACGTTTAAAGAGCAGAGATTTGCCTTCCATAACAGGTTTTGAAGCTAATGGACCTAAATTACCCAGTCCTAAAATAGCGGTCCCGTTGGTGATCACCGCGACAGTGTTGCCTTTATTAGTATATCGATAGGCATTTTCAGGATTCGATGCGATCTCTCTAACAGGCTCTGCCACGCCAGGACTATATGCCAAAGCAAGATCGTGGCTCGATTGAGCGGGTTTTGTCAGGCAAACAGCTGTTTTACCTGGTATGGGGAATTCATGATAATCGAGGGCTTGTTGACGAATATCTGACATTTTATACATCCTGAAATGCGCTATCTATGAAGGAAAGTATGATCCGCAGTACACACTTACAGTGAGCTTGCTAACCATCGAAAATTTTAATCACAATACGCTAATACAAGGACGATATAAATCAAAAACTTAATCATAGGAGGTGTTGTGGGCCAAAACAGAGGGTATGTTTTATTAATCTAACTCTTCGAATATGAATATATATAAATCAATAAGTTAAAAATGTAGGAAAATAACAAGATTTACCATAACAATCGGATATAGAGGTTGATATTTGCAGTTTATTTTGTCTAAATAACAATAAAGTAGCCTTTATTTTTTTTATATTGTTTATCACTAAAAAATTAGTTTTCGCCTCAGCACAATACTGGTTAACCTCAATTCGGGATAAGAGATGGAGTAACGTGTAAAAAATAGGTTTATTTCAAGTCTGCAATATCAAACTTGCATTTGTTTTGCTAACAAGGCGTATTGACGCGGCAATAACTGGCCTATGGTAAGTCGATACAACACGTAGAGCGTAACAAAGGGCTGGTTGATAACCGTTTATTCGCCAGAATTGAGGTTATTTATCCTCAACTCGAGTTAAGAGGTAGGATTAGTTAACGATAAGTAATAAAAAAGGCGCCAAAGGCGCCTTATTAAAAATAATTGCAATCCAATTATTTTTTGCCAAGCATACCAAAACGCTTGTTGAACTTATCAATACGTCCGCCAGTATCAACAACTTTCTGAGTACCAGTGTAGAATGGGTGACATGCACCACATACGTCCAAGTGTAGGTTTTTACCTGCAGTTGAGTTCACTTTGATGATGTTACCACAACTACAAGTTGCAGTAATTTCAGCGTAATTTGGGTGGATACCTGTTTTCATTTGGGGTTACCTTAAATTGAAGGCCATGTCGCTCTCCCAACCCGAAGTTGAGCACCACATGCAGTTAATAACAATATGTTTTAGGCGCAAGATAATACAGTGTCTTATGTACACAAACAAGTAGAATTTCTAAACGATACTATGACTACCTATGCCTGCGTGCTAGAGCCTCGTAGGTAACTTGGGCCGCCGACGAATTTTGATATTGGTTCAATATCACCCTAGAGGGACATTTTAAACGGCTATCTGCCATCAGTAAGTAAATTTTATTATTTGCAAACGCATTCGGATTTGCATCATAAATCGCCAGCATTGCCCCGAAGACACTAATTTGCCATTGTCGATAATAACGATCGGCAACACGCCATAACGTATCTTGTGGAGATTTATCAATTACACAGATTTTATCCTGTCCATCGGTCTGCATGCCTTTTTTCGCAGGGGCTGATGTCTTGGCTACTTTATTGACGGGTGTTGGCTGAGGCACTATTTGCGTTTTATGAATAGCCGCTAATAGTTGATTACTTTCAGATTGTTTACTGTCAATTGAAATGATTGAGCCATTTGTCGATACAGGCTGAGTCACGATAACCGATGCACTAACGGGTAACGCCCGCGTTGATCCCACTTGAGACTTACCACCTTGAGTAGCCACTAAATTATCAAATGTGACCCTATCTACAGCGACATTTTGATAGCGTGAAATTGTCTCCACTGATGGGCAGCGTAATGAGCTTCCTAATTGAAGTTGGCTAATATTATTTTGATGAAATGCTGATGGATTCGTTTGATAAAGGGCAAGCATTGCACCATAAATGTTTGAATTCCATTGCTTACGATAACGCACAGCAATTTTCCATAAGGAATCATCCGCTAACTGAGTGATCTGACATTGATCCATTGCCTTTTGTGTTGGCGCTACTGGAGGTAGAGCGATGGACTTGCTACTTGTTGGCGTGGGTATCGATGTTGGTAATGCCAAAGAAGACTTCATTGTTTTTATGGCAACAGGCTGATACTGACTCTGGACAATGGCTTGAGAGAATAAAGATACAGGCGAATATTGCAGCCATTTGGCATTGCGAGATTCAGATACAATAAGTGCCGCATCCGGATCGTGTATTTTTTCAGCACCGTTTAACACAAAGACATCACCATCGCGTCGTTCTACAGTAAGCTTTTCTAACACTATATTATTTTGATAAATTTGACGTAAATAAAAAGTCAGCCGCGATAAATCATGTTGATCGGTTATGATTTGCACGGTTAGGTTAGGAGATTGTCCACTTTCAAATGGAATGGTATCAATACTGATATGACTGACTTGTGCAATAACCGTTGAAATACTATCAACAGCCAGTAATGCTAATATTGCTAGCACCTTAAAGCCTCTCATTAAATCAATCCTTTTGATTATAAATCGCTTCAACACAGCGCAAAATTACGCTGTAAAACCATGATATTTAATGTCCTTATACACTACTTCGCTTGCTAACAGCACTGACTAATAATGTTCTTACACTAAGCTTATCTGGTTGTAATTTATTATTATTGTTTACTTTTCAACCTTAATAACTATAAGGATCAAAAGTATTCGCACGAACAACTATATAAATTAACACAATCAGCTGCAACCCATTACTGACAAACAAGAGTAAATACTCGATGGGTGATGCTGATTATCACTCTTTATGGTCAGAAAACTTATTTCTCGCCATGCTTCGCTTCAATCATCTCAAAGACTTTCTTGTCGAATGCTTTATTATTGTATTCCGCCAAAATAGCAGTTGATGGGCAATTCAATGGAACATCTTTCACTAATAAGTGAATTTTTTGTTTGGAAAAAGCCAGTAAATTAGTCTCAAAAATAGCTAGCATCGCACCATAAACACTCGTATGCCATTGTTCTTTATAACGGTTAGCGATTCGCCATAACGTGTCACTATTATCCCGTTCAATCAAACATCTAACCTGTTGAGCTGATTTCACGCTTGATGGTGCTGGTAGTGATGGCTCTTGAGCCAAGCGATTGTCAACTTGCCGAGTTTTGGAGGCTCTCATCACCGGGGGGGTCGCAACTGGTGATGTTTGCTGATTATCAAAATTAGAGACTAAGGTTGCACTATTAACCGAATACGGTGCATCAAAAACGGCCATTATCGCTAACGTCGCCACTCCTGCCGCAGTGTCTTGAGTAATCATTAACTGCGCATTTGGATCACTGACAACGTCTGTGCCACTAAGCTGAAATAAGAAGTGATTAATCCCTTGTACCGTTAACTTCTGCTGCTGAACGTTACCATCATCTAACTGACGAATATAAAAGCTTAGCCGCGACACATCATCATTTTGAGCCACCATATTGACTCTTAATCTGGCCACTTTATTCAATTCAAATTGACGACTATTAATACTGACATGATCCACTTGAGCCGTTACTGCAGCAATATTACCTAATAATCCAAAGACTATGATACCGACCTCAATAAGTCCTTTACGCATATATGTTGCCCTATCTCTTTGATGACACTTAGAGGTAAACTGATCAACAATCCACTATAAAATTGAAAAATGATGAAGCCTTATGCCCGTGTTTGTTGAAGTCGCCTTACCCGTCCCCTTGCGCAGAAACTTTAGTTATCGCGTAAAAGAGCAACATCAAGCGGGATTGCAAATAGGTCTTAGAGTTAAAGTCCCTTTTGGCCCTCAACAACTCATCGGCCTAATTACCGCTATTAATGATAGCTGTGACTTGGCACCGCAACAAATTAAATCTGTCACTGCAGTACTTGATGAAGCCCCATTGCTACCTGATTCGCTCTATAAATTAACCCTATGGGCCGCCCGGTATTACTTTACCACTCAAGGACAAATGCTCAGCCAAGCGCTGCCGGTTGCATTGCGAAAAGGCCTAGACGCTGCACCGCAGGCGGTGATTGAATATCATTTAAGCCAACAAGGACGCAATGCTGATTCTAGCGTATTAAAACGTGCCCCAGCACAAAAAAAACTGTATGAGTTATTGCTGGCCAACTCAATTAGTCACGATGAATTCATCACCCAACAATTAAGCAAACCTGCGCTAAAGGCATTAGAACAAAGAGAGTGGATTGAACGGCAGCAAAAAGTGCTCAGCCATGATTTAAGTTGGCGTCAAAAGCTGATCATGAATGAATCACCCCATAAGCTTAACAAGCAACAAGCCGTCGCGGTGTCGGTGCTAACGCAACAACAAGGGTTTCATTGCACCTTATTAGAAGGGATTACCGGCTCAGGTAAAACCGAAGTCTACCTAACCTTGCTTGAGACTATTTTACAACAAGGCAAACAAGCACTTATTCTTGTTCCGGAAATCGGCTTAACCCCGCAAACCATTAATCGCTTTAAACGCCGTTTCGAAGTCAATGTTGCGGTGATCCACTCAGGACTAACCGATAATCAACGACTTGAGGCTTGGCGGCAAGCGCGTGTGGGCGAAGCGGCAATTATCATTGGTACTCGCTCAGCACTCTTTACGCCGATGGCCTACCCTGGATTAATTATTCTGGATGAAGAGCATGATAGTAGCTTTAAACAACAGGAAGGAGTGCGCTATCACGCCCGTGACTTAGCGGTAATGCGCGGACACCTTGAAGATATCCAGGTGGTTTTGGGGTCGGCGACACCATCGTTAGAAACCTTACAAAATGCATTATCAGGACGCTATCATCACCTTGAACTGAGCGAACGCGCCGGTGCGGCCCAAAAGGTCAAGCAAGGTATTGTCGATATTACTTCGCAGCCACTAAAAGCCGGCATGTCTACATCATTGATTAATGAAATGCGTATGCACCTTGACGCGGGTAATCAGGTGCTTCTGTTTTTAAACCGCCGTGGATTTGCTCCCGCCTTGCTGTGCCATGAATGTGGTCACTTACATGAATGCGATCGCTGTGATGCCTTTTTTACCGTCCATCAAGGCTTAAATGAAATATGTTGTCATCACTGCGGCAATCAATACGCTATTCCACGTCAATGCCATCAATGTGGTAGCACCATGCTAATGGGTCACGGCTTAGGCACCGAACAGCTAGAACAAGAATTAATCAAACTGTTTCCCAAACACCCCGTGGTGCGTATTGACCGAGACACCACGCGAAGAAAGGGCTCACTAGAGCAGCAGTTGCAGGGAATTTATATGGGAAAATATAAAATCCTTGTCGGCACGCAGATGCTCGCAAAAGGCCATCATTTCCCAGATGTGACCTTAGTCGGATTACTTGATGTTGACGGCGCATTATTCAGTGCTGACTTTCGTGCACCAGAACGTTTTGGCCAGCTATATACTCAAGTATCGGGCCGTGCTGGCCGCGCAGACAAACCCGGTAAAGTGCTACTGCAAACCCATCAAAGTGATAACCCCATTTTACGTGATTTATTGAAACGCGGTTATGGTGAGTTCGCTCGCAGTCAGCTAAAAGAACGCCAACAAGCATTATTACCACCCGCATGGCACATGGTGTTAATTCGTGCAGAAGCGCATTTAGCAGAAGATGCTGATGCTTTTTTAGCCCGAACCAGTGAGCTATTACCACAAGATAAGGACTTTGAAATCATTGGCCCAATTCCGGCCCCCCTTGATCGCAAAGCAGGCAAATATCGACGCCAATTAATACTGCAAGCCAAGAGTAGGCAGCGTTTACAAACTGAATTTGAGCGGGTATTAACCCAAATTGAACAAATACCTGAAAGTAAGCGTTGTCGTTGGAGTATCGATCGTGATCCACAGGATTTGATGTAATAAAACAGCAACATTACCGAGTTAACCGACCTTATATATGACATAAACTTCACTTAGGTTAGTCTTCAATACAAAAAAACCCATATTTCCGTTAAAGCAGATAGCAATCACACCCCATAAACGGCTAAAATATGCGGTTCCGTCATGTCATTCATTTAACGAATTAGTGCAAGCAAACGCCCATGAAATCACATATTGAATCTTTACTAGAACAAACCATCGAATCCTTCAAACAACAAGGAATTGTGCCAGCTGATTTTCAAGCTCGCATTCAGGTCGATCGCACTAAAGATAAAAGTCATGGTGACTTAGCGACTAACCTTGCAATGATGCTGACCAAAGTGGCTAAGAAGAACCCTCGCGAATTAGCACAACTGATTATTGACACCTTGCCGGCATCATCTTATGTGGCCAAAGTGGAAATTGCTGGCCCAGGTTTTATTAACTTTTTCATTGATGATAATGCCCTCGCCAACCAACTGCAAAATGCATTGGATGATGCGCATTTAGGCATCACACTGCCGGCTAAGCAAACCATCGTTGTTGACTATTCATCGCCAAACTTAGCCAAAGAAATGCACGTAGGTCACTTACGTTCTACCATTATTGGTGACAGCGTGGTGCGTGCACTCGAGTATTTAGGTCATAACGTCATTCGCCAAAACCACGTTGGCGACTGGGGCACCCAGTTTGGTATGCTACTGGCGTTAATGGAAGAGTTACGCGCAGCCAATGGCGAACAAGCCAAAATGGAATTGTCTGATTTAGAAAGTTTTTATCGTGCGGCCAAGGTACGTTTTGATGAATCAACCGAATTTGCCACCCGGGCACGCCAACTGGTCGTCGCGCTTCAATCGGGTGATGAATACTGCAATAAATTATGGCGCGAGTTTAACGACATATCATTAAGCCACTGCCATGATGTATATAAGCGTTTAGGGGTTAGCTTAACCCGTGCCGATGTACACGGCGAAAGTGCCTATAATGCAGACTTAGCTCAAGTGGTTCACGATCTTGATGCACAAGGTTTATTAGTCGAAAGCAATGGCGCTAAAGTGGTATTCCAAGAAGCCTTTCGCACCAAAGAGGGTGAACCTCTGCCTGTTATTATCCAAAAAGCGGATGGGGGTTATTTATATGCCACCTCAGATCTTGCCGCCATGCGTTATCGCTCAAACGTACTAAAAGCCGATCGCGCCTTGTACTTTGTCGACTTACGCCAAGCATTACATTTTCAACAAGTGTTTAGTCTTGCTAAGTTAGCCAAATTTGTTCGCCCAGAAATGTCACTCGAGCACACGGGCTTTGGCACCATGAATGGCGCAGATGGACGCCCTTTTAAAACCCGTTCTGGTGGTGTGGTTAAATTAGTTGATTTACTTGACGAAGCCGATGTCCGCGCACTTGAGCTGGTTCGCAGCAAAAATCCAGATATGGATGAAGCCACACTGACTGAAATTGCACGCGTAGTGGGGATAAGCTCAGTCAAATATGCAGATTTGTCCAAAAACCGTAGCAGTGATTACATTTTCAGTTTCGAGCAAATGCTCAGCTTTGAAGGTAATACCGCACCTTATCTATTATATGCCTACACCCGTGTCGCCGGTATTTTCAAGCGTGCTGAAGATATTGATCTTAGCCAAGCTAAGATTGTGCTTGAGCATCAAAAAGAAAAAGACTTAGGCACTAAACTGGCGCAGTTTGGTGAAGTATTAGCCCGCATGACAGACAAAGGTTTACCGCATGTATTGTGCGGTTATCTTTATGAGCTTGCGAGCGAGTTTTCGAGTTTTTATGAAGCTTGTCCTGTGCTTGCTGCCGAAACCGAGACTGAAAAACAGAGCCGTTTATTACTTTCACAATTAACCGCAAAAACGTTAAAAACGGGCTTATCGCTACTTGGCATTGAAACCCTAGAGCGGATGTAATTATGAGTCGTGACTACGCAAATCGCAAACCTCGTGCGGGCACTAAAGCCCGCGCGCCACAACGAAAAAAAGCACCTAAGGGCCCTTTTCCCTATTTGACTTTTTTTGTGATACTCACATTACTCATCGGTTTTGGCTATTTCTTATGGTCCATTAATGGCAGCTCCGACTCATCCGTCGTGACCGAGCCCGTTCAGCAACCGAAAACGAAAACGGTGCAAACTTCGACTGCAGAAGATCCTAAAAAAGTCATCAAGACAGATCCCAATGCACTGCCACCTAAGCCACAGGAAGAGTGGAGCTATCTGGAAGAGCTTGAAAACAAACAAGTTGAAATAGACTTGCCTCAGTCAGGCGTTGTGTCCAGCGGTATCTATCAAATGCAATGTGGATCATTTAGGAAAGAGTCGCAAGCAAATGAAATGAAAGCCAGAATAGCCTTCCAAGGCGTAGAGGCACAAGTGCGCCGCAGTGAGGGAAGCAACGGATTGTGGTTTCGCGTGGTATTAGGGCCTTATCCTAACAAACGCGATGCAGAAAATAACCGCCACAAAATGCAACGAGCGGGTTTAAATGGCTGCATACTTTTGTCGTTGGACTAACGCTAGCGATCGGTTATAAAGCATAAATCTCCTAGCCCTGTCCACTCGAACAGGGCTTTTTATTACGTATCTCTTGATATCTGTCATTTTGTCCCCATATCCATTTTATCAATCAACAATTGCATTCACCCTAATCACCCGTTGATGTATTAGTAAAGAGGATTTAACGTGACTACTATCGTATCCGTACGCCGCAATAATCAAGTTGTCATCGCTGGTGATGGCCAAGTGTCTCTAGGCAATACCGTGATGAAAGGTAATGCACGTAAAGTGCGCCGCCTATACCACAATAAAGTCTTAGCCGGTTTTGCTGGCGGCACTGCCGATGCATTTACGCTTTTTGAGCGATTTGAAGCCAAGCTTGAAATGCATCAAGGCCATTTATTAAAGTCTGCTGTCGAATTGGCCAAAGATTGGCGCACCGACAAAATGCTGCGCAAACTCGAAGCCATGCTGGTAGTGGCTGACACTGAATCATCATTAATTATTACCGGTAATGGCGACGTTGTTGAACCTGAACATGATTTGATTGCAATTGGCTCTGGCGGAAACTATGCCCATGCATCAGCTTTAGCATTACTGCAAAATACCGAGTTAAGCGCCGAAGAAATCGCAGAAAAATCACTGACGATTGCAGGCGACATTTGTGTATTCACCAACCAATTTAAAACTATCGAAAAGTTAGACTACTAATTCGAGCGTAAAGATAAGGAACCGTTATGTCTGAAATGACACCTCGTGAAATTGTTCACGAACTAGACTCGCATATCATCGGCCAACAAAATGCCAAACGCTCGGTTGCAGTCGCTCTTCGTAATCGCTGGCGCCGTATGCAATTAGAACCGGCGCTTCGTCATGAAGTGACCCCAAAAAATATTTTAATGATTGGCCCTACAGGCGTAGGTAAAACTGAAATCGCCCGTCGTTTAGCAAAGTTGGCTAACGCACCCTTTATTAAAGTTGAAGCCACAAAATTTACTGAAGTCGGCTATGTCGGTAAAGAAGTTGAACAAATCATCCGAGATTTGACTGACTCCGCAGTGAAAATGACCCGCGAACGACAAATGAAAAAATGCCGTCATCGCGCCGAAGAAATGGCCGAAGAACGTATTCTAGATGCGCTATTACCTAAGGTAAAAGATGACTGGGATACTGACAAAAAAGATAACTCTACCACCCGTCAGGTTTTCCGTAAAAAACTACGCGAAGGTCAACTCGACGACAAAGAAATTGAAATAGAAATTGCGGCTCCTCAAGTTGGAGTTGAAATTATGGCACCGCCAGGCATGGAAGAAATGACCAATCAGTTACAAGGCTTATTTCAAAATCTTGGTCAAAGTACTTCTAAGCATAAAAAGCTTAAAATTAAAGATGCTTACAAACAGTTAGTTGAAGATGAAGCCGCTAAGCTGGTCAATCAAGAAGACTTAAAAGAGCAAGCCATCGAGCTTGTTGAGCAAAACGGCATTGTGTTTTTAGACGAAATCGACAAGATTTGTCGGCGCGGCGAAAGCACTGGCCCCGATGTATCACGTGAAGGGGTACAACGTGACTTACTGCCATTAGTGGAAGGCTGCACTGTTAACACTAAGCATGGCATGGTAAAAACTGACCATATTTTGTTTATTGCTTCTGGTGCATTCCAGATGTCAAAACCGTCTGATTTAATCCCAGAACTTCAGGGCCGTTTACCGATTCGAGTTGAATTGGACGCCCTTACCGCTGCTGATTTCAAGCGTATTTTAACCGAACCTTATGCTTCGCTTACGGAGCAATATATTGCCTTAATGGCGACGGAAGGTGTAACCGTTACGTTTGAAGCGTCGGGTATTGAACGAATCGCAGAAGCCGCATGGCAGGTCAATGAGCGCACTGAAAATATTGGTGCTCGGCGTTTGCATACCGTGATGGAAAAATTGATGGAAGAGATTTCTTATGATGCCTCTGAAAAATCAGGTTCGACGTTTGTCATTGACGCTAAGTATGTTAATGACCATCTTGATACCTTGATACAAGATGAAGACTTAAGCCGCTTCATTTTATAGAGATGGCCCATAGTTAACCGTCAGTAAGTGTGATAAATCACGCTATATTTGCCTGTTATCACCCTCTTGCCATAGCAACTATTGAGTGATTAGTGCCACAATGGACTAATCATTTTTTTTGTGCAGGAAATACCATGACTCAATCAACGCCCACTGTGACCGGCATTAAGCTTAAACGTCAATCCAAGTTATTAGAAGTCACTTTCGATAACAGCCAAACCTACAACATCAGCTGTGAAATGCTACGGGTATTCTCACCCTCAGCAGAAGTGCAGCGTCATGGCAACCCAATATTGGTTACCCATAAGAAAGCCGTCAATATCACAACCCTCGAACCGGTTGGACATTACGCCGTTAAAATCATCTTTGATGATGGTCATGATACAGGCTTGTATTCTTGGAAGGTGCTACATAACTTATGCAGTAATCAAACTGAATTATGGCAACAGTATTTAGCCAGATTGCGGGCTGAGAAAGGTTCTCGCGAACCAATGATTGATATGAATATTAAGTATTCATAACCTTGTTTTAACAATGGCCTGCGGCCACACCTGCTTTTTCAAACTTCGTTTGAATTAACATCGCAAGGTTCCACCCTGCACGGGACCAAAAGGGGATCAAGTTCAGAGTTGAATTAGTCCCTTTAAGCTAGTATGGCTGGCACACTTCTGCCCCAAAGCCTTTTTAAGATATGGCCTGCGGCCACTAACGTCGTGGCGCTTCACCCACACCAGACCAAGAGGAAATCAACGGCTATTCCCTCTTGGTTCTTTGTTAAAGAATTGGCCCAGCCGCCCCGCAACATTTTTCCTATTGGCTTAAATAACAGCAGCGAAAAGGTCGCCATGGGGATTGATCCCGCTTTTAACTTCATTTGTAACCGTCTTCGGACTTATTCGAAAATGCTAACGCTTCCGATGGGGCGTCCCTTCCCCTCGAAAGCTAGCTGGCCGTCCATGGCCAGCTCACGTCATTTTCTTCAACGTCCTCAATTTAAATGTTGAATTTGTCCATTTCCAAATCAAGCAAACTAACTCATTTTGCCCAAAGTTTGTTAGAACCAAAGCTCTATTTAACAATGCTTGCCTTCGTTTTCCATACAAAAGTTAATCGATATTGCTCTTCTAAAGAGACCATTTTTTACTGGCTAGATTGCTTAATCTAATGAGCTGGTTTTATATACAGTTATAATGAGTTTTAGCTTAATTTAAATCAAACAACCCAATAAGTAAGTCTAAAGTAGTAAGTGTCAATTATGCGATTAAACATAAATGATTGATATTGAGGCAAATAAATTTATTTGGCGATTTTATGAGCACTTTATTTTGGCTACCTCGGTTTTTTTGGAGTTTTGCGAATAACTTATCGCTTTACATCAACGACATAGCAAATGTAGGATGATATTAATCAATAACTTAAGCGGCCGACTTTATTGGGCGAGCCGTTCAATAGGTTTTATGCATCAAGAGAATAATCATGTTCATCGTAAATATTGAGTATCCAGGTACTTGGCTAGAACTTCCAGATAGAGACAAGGCATTCGAAATTAAAAGTCTTATTTCATCTATGGAAACGGCCGTTACAGATATGGCTATTACACTTACTATGTTTGTAGATTGCCAACGTGCATCTCATGAGGAGCATCGCTCTGAAGCTTTTAAAGATTCATGGGAACGAGATAGGCAATTACGTATGCGTATAGAGGATGAGTACCGTAATAAATTACCAAAAGAGCATGACTTCTATAATCAACATGAATATCACCGTTTATACCCGTGATCATTGAAAATGCTTGATTTTGTCCCAAATGGGATCATCATAGCCCCATGAAACAAATTACACTCT